>NZ_DJTK01000012.1:11365-31813 GCF_002438225.1 Pseudomonas sp. UBA6310
CTTGTCGTCCTTGAAGCTGTTGTTCAGCGGTGAGCTGGCGTCGGCGACGTGGTGAATGAGGAACAGCAGCGCCATCAGCCGCGCCTGGTTCGGCGCCTTGGGGTCGGCCAGGGTGGCGCGGTTGCGCTCGATGGCGGCCACGGTACACACCCCATCCGGGCAGTCGCGCGGTGGCTGGTACTGGCAGTCGTCGGCCTTGTAGATCACCAGCCGTTCGTTCCTGGTCTTCTCCCAGAGCGCCTTGGTCTGCGGGTTCTGGTCCAGGCTGCCGGCCCAGTTGGCGACCACCGAGAAATCGCTCTGCTTGATCAGCCCAAGCAGCCGCGCCGCTTCGGCCTTGGCATCGGCATTCAGCTGGCGCTGCGCCAGCTCGCCGACCAGGGCAGTGCCCTGCTGGCCCCAGGCCAATACCTGACCAGCCCACAGGCCGGCCACCAGCAGCAGGCCGTTACGCAAGGTTTTGCTCGCATTCATTTGCACGTTTCTCCTTCTGGAGGCGGCACGTCGTCGGCCGCCGTGGCGTTGATCAGGCCTGGCACAGCGCATCGAGGGTCAGGCGCAGCATGTCGTGGAAGTCTTCCTGGCGCTGCTCGGCGCTGAGCTTCTCGCCGGTGAGGATGTGGTCGCTGACGGTCAGCACGGTCAGCGCCTGCTTGCCCAACTCGGCGGCGACGCCGTAGAGCCCGGCCGCCTCCATTTCCACCGCGAGGATGCCCATTTTGGTCATGCGCTCGAACATCACCGGGTCCGGCTCGTAGAACAGATCGGCGGAGAACACGTTGCCCACATGGATGGCCTGGCCGCGCGCGTCGGCGGTCCGCACCACGCGTTCGAGCAACCGGTAGTCGGCTATGGCGGCGAAGTCGAAGCCTCCCAGGCGCTTACGGTTGACCACCGAGTCGGTGCTGGCCCCCATGCCGATCACCAGATCGTGCACCTTGACGTGCGGCTGGGTGGCGCCGCAACTGCCGACGCGGATGATGCGCTGCACGCCGAACTGGCTGAACAGCTCGTGGGCGTAGATCGACAGCGACGGGATGCCCATCCCGGAGCCCATCACCGAGATGCGCTGGCCCTGGTAGAGGCCGGTGTAGCCGAGCATGTTGCGCACGCCGTTGACCTGTACGACCTCGGACAAATAGGTGTCGGCGAGCATCTTGGCGCGCAGCGGATCGCCGGGCATCAGCACGGTTTCGGCAAAATCGCCCATTTGGGCGGCGATGTGAGGGGTCGGCATGTCAGACGCCTTCGATCAATGGGGGGAAAGAAAAGACCGTCCATGGGAGCACGACGGCAGCTCGAAGAAATCGGCCAGGGTCTGGCCGATATCGGCAAAGGTTTCGCGCTCGCCGAGGCTGCCGGCGGCGACGCCGTTGCCCCAGGCGAGCACGGGGATGTGCTCGCGGGTGTGGTCGCTGCCCGGTGTGCTCGGATCGCAGCCGTGGTCGGCGGCGAGCATCAGCAGGTCGCCCGGCTGCATCTGCGCCAGCAGCTCGGGCAGGCGCAGGTCGAAGGCCTCCAGCGCGGCGGCGTAGCCGGCGATGTCGCGGCGGTGGCCGTAGAGCATGTCGAAGTCGACGAAATTGCTGAACACCAGGGTGCGGTCCGGCGCCTCGCTCAGGGCCTGCAGCGTGGCGTCGAACAGCGCGTGGTTGCCGTCGGCCTTGTACAGTTTGCTGATGCCCCGGTGGGCGAAGATGTCACCGATCTTGCCCACCGCGTACACCTGGCCGCCGGCTGCGCAGAGGCGGTCGAGCAGGGTTGGCGCCGGTGGTGGCACGGCGTAGTCGCGGCGGTTGCCGGTGCGCGCGTAGTTGCTCGGGCCGTCACCGCGGAACGGCCGGGCGATGACTCGGCCGATGTTGTAGGGGTCGCACAGCTCGCGCGCCAGTTCGCAGAGCGCGAGCAGGCGCTCCAGGCCGAAGTGTTCCTCGTGGGCGGCGATCTGCAGCACGCTGTCGGCCGAGGTGTAGAGAATGGGTTTTCCCGTCGCGACATGGTCGTCGCCGAGCTGTTCGAGGATGGTGGTGCCCGAGGCATGGCAATTGCCCAGGATGCCGGGCAGGTCGCCACGGGCGATCAGTGCGTCGAGCAGCTCGACGGGAAAACTGTTCTCGCGCGCCTCGAAATAGCCCCAGTCGAACAGCACCGGCACGCCGGCCATTTCCCAGTGGCCGGACGGCGTGTCCTTGCCACTGGAAAGCTCGCGGGCGTAGCCGTAGGCACCGTCGACCTCGATGTCGGCACAGAAGCCCGGCGGGAATTCCCCGCCGCTCAGCGCCGCGGCATGACCGAGGCCGAGTCGCGCCAGGTTCGGCAGTTTCAGCACGCCGTGGCGTATCGCGCTGTCCGCCTCGCCGCGGGCACAGGCCTCGGCGATGTGCAGCAGAGTGTTCGCCCCGGCATCGCCGAAGCGCTCGGCATCGGCGCTGGCACCGATGCCGAAGGAGTCGAGGACCAGCAAGAGGGCGCGCTTCATCACGCCTCCAGGCATAGGCGTGAGATCAGCGCCGGCACTTCGCGCGGCTCGATGGCGACCTGGTAGGCGGCCAGCACTGCAGAGGCGGCCTGCTCGGCCTGCGCCAGATCGCGGGCATGCACCAGCGCCAGCGGGCGATTCGGACCGACGCGCTCGCCGGGAAAGGCCAGCTCGCTGAGGCCAACCGCCGGGTCGATGCTGTCCTGGGGACGCCGCCGACCGCCACCGAGGGCGACCACCGCGATGCCCACCGCGCGCGTATCGATGGATTGCACCAGGCCTTCGAGCGGGGCGTAGACCGGCATGACTACGGGTGCGGCCGGCAGGTAGTTATCCGGGCGCTCGACCAGGTCCGCCGGGCCGCCAAGGGCCTTGACCATCTGCGCGAAGCATTCCAGTGCGGCGCCGCTCTGCCAGGCCGCCAGCAGTTGCTCGCGGGCCAGCTCGGCGCTGCTCGCCAGGCCGGCGCAGAGCAGCGTCTGCTCGGCCAACGCCAGAGTCACGTCCCACAGACGCTGGCTGCGCACTTCGCCGCGCAGCAGGGCGATAGCCTCTTCCACTTCCAGGGCGTTGCCCGCCGAACGGGCCAGTGGCTGGCTCATGTCGGTGATCAACGCGCGGGTGCGCACGCCGGCGCCGTTGGCCACCGCGACGATGCTCTCGGCCAGCGCCAGGGCATCGTCGGCCTGGGCCATGAAGGCGCCGTTGCCAACCTTCACGTCGATCAGCAACACGTCGAGCCCGGCCGCCAGCTTCTTGCTGAGGATCGAGGCGACGATCAGGTCGATGGATTCCACCGTGGCGGTGACGTCGCGGATCGCGTAGAGGCGCTTGTCCGCGGGAGCCAGGTCGTTGGTCTGGCCGATGATCGCGCAGCCGACCTGCGCCACCACCTCGTGCAGGCGCGCCATGCTCGGCTGGCTGTCGTAGCCGGGAATGCTGTCCAGCTTGTCCAGGGTGCCGCCGGTGTGGCCGAGGCCGCGCCCGGAGATCATCGGCACGTAACAGCCGCACGCGGCCAGCAGCGGTGCCAGTGGCAGGCTGACGAGATCGCCAATGCCGCCGGTGGAATGCTTGTCGACCACCGGGCCGGGCAGATTCCAGCTCAGCACGCGGCCGGAGTCGCGCATGGCGGCGGCCAGGGCGATGCGTTCCTCGATGTTCATGCCCTTGAGCAGCACAGCCATGGCGAACGCCGCGGCCTGTCCTTCGCTGATGCTGAAATCGGTGATGCCGGCTACGAAACGCTGGATATCGGCCTCGCTGAGCACCTTGCCGTCGCGCTTTCGACGGATCACTTCCTGCGGTAACCAGCCCATCAGTAAGCTCCCCCCATCGACGGTGCCGAGGCCTGGCCGAGCCGGCGCAGCAAATCGTTCAGCAGGCTGGAGGCGCCGAAGCGCAGGTGCCGCGGAGTGATCCACTCGTGCCCGTTGAGGCGCTCGGCGAGCCACAGGTAGACCAGCGCCTCGGGCAGCGTCTTCATCCCGCCCGCCGGTTTGAAGCCCACCACGCCGCCCGAATCGGCGATGCAGGCGAGCATGATTTCCGCCGCCTCGGCGGTGGCGTTGGTCCTGACCTTGCCAGTGCTGGTCTTGATGAAGTCGGCGCCGGCGGCGATGGCGTCCTGGCTGGCCCTGCGGATCAGCAGCGGATCGACCAGCTCGCCGGTCTCGAGGATCACCTTGAGCAGCGCGCGCCCTTCGCAGAGCGCCTTGCAGGCCTGCACCAGGGCGATGCCGCTGGCGGCGTCGCCGGCCAGCAGCGCGCGGTAGGGGTAGACCACGTCGATCTCGTCGGCACCGTCTTCGAGCGCCTGCCGGGTCTCGGCGAGCACGTCGTCGAGCGCCGTGCTGCCGGCAGGGAAGTTGGTTACCGTGGCCACCGCCACGGACTGGCCGCCCAAGGCGTCGAGGGTACCCCGCGCCAGCGCGACGAAGCGCGGGAACACGCACACCGCGGCGACCGGGCCGGCCGGGGTCATCGCCCTGTGACACAACTCGACGATACGCGCAGCGTCGTCATCGTCGTTCAGCGAAGTCAGGTCGAGCAGCGCAATTACCTTGCGCGCGAGGGTTTCATCGTTGTCGGTCATTTCTTGTTCACACTAATGCAGTAAGTTCTGTTCATATCGAGACGAATACGCCGGCGATCGCCGCACTCATCAGGTTAGACAAGGTGCCCGCGACCACCGCCTTGAGGCCGAGCCGGGCGAGGTCCTGGCGACGATTGGGAGCCATTACGCCGAGACCGCCGAGCAGAATGCCGATCGACGACAGATTGGCGAATCCGCACAGGGCAAAGGTGATGATCACCTGCGTGTGCGCGGAAAGTACCGACAACCCCTTGGCAGCCGCCTGGGAAGGATCGATATGGGCGGCGAAATCGACATAGGCGACAAACTCGTTGAGCACCAGTTTCTCCCCGATGAAACCGCCGGCGGTCACCGCCTCGCTCCACGGCACGCCGAGCACCAGGGCCAGCGGCGCAAGCAGATAGCCGAGCAGCAACTGCAAGCTCAGGTGCGGAAAGCCGAACCAGGCACCCGCCCAGCCGAGGATGCCGTTGAGCAACGCGATCAGGGCGATAAAGGCGAGCAGCATGGCGCCGACGTTGAGCGCCAGCTGCAGGCCACCGGACGCCCCCAGCGCCGCGGCGTCGATAACGTTGACCGGCTTGTCGTCGAGGTCCACGGGGATATCGTCGGGGTCATCGTTTGGCCTTTCGGTCTCCGGCTCCATCAGCTTGGCCATCAGCAGTCCGCCTGGAGCGGCCATGAAGCTCGCGGCGATCAGGTACTTGAGTTCGATACCGAGGCTGGCATAGCCGATCAGCACGGAGCCGGCCACCGAGGCGAGCCCGCCTACCATCACCGCGAAGAGTTCGGAGCGGGTCATCCGCGAGAGGAATGGACGGATCACCATCGGCGCCTCGGTCTGCCCGACGAAGATGTTGGCCGTCGCGGACATCGACTCGGTGCGACTGGTCCCGAGCAGCCGCTGCAGCGCGCCGCCGAGGACGCGAATGACCAGATTCATCACACCGAGGTGATAGAGCACCGCGATGAAACTGCTGAAGAACACGATCAGCGGCAGCACCTTGATGGCGAAGACGAAACCGCCGTTACCGAACACCTCGAACATCCGGTTGCTACTCAGGCCACCGAAGAGGAAGTCGATTCCCTGGTTGGCATAGCCCTGCAGCGAGGACACCGAATTGGAAACGCCGCTCAGCGCATCCTGTCCCCAGGGTACGTAAAGCGCGAACGCCCCAAGGCCGGCCTGGATCAGGAAAGCCCCGCCCACGGTGCGCAGACGAATCGCCCGACGGTTGCTGGACAGCGCCACCGCCAGCAGCAACAACACCACAATACCGATGAGACCCATCGATCACTCCCCATACGCACGACTCAAGTAGGCCCCCGGCGCCTGTGGCCGGTTGGGCGTGTGCCTTCAGAACTCGCTGAAGGCGCCGGGTAACAGTTGCTCCACCGTCCAGTACCGCGCCGCCGATGCGTCGTGGCCTACGCAGAAGACCGGGCAGCCCTTGCCGAGCAGCTCGACCATCACCTGGCGGCAGGCGCCGCAGGGCGAGATCAGTGCAACTTTCGGTGCATACACCAGCATCGCCCTGAAGCTCTTCGGCTTCTCGCCCTGGCAGATGGCGCTGAACAGCGCGGTGCGCTCCGCGCAGTTGGTCAGCCCGTAGGACACGTTCTCCACGTTGCAGCCGCGGATGACCACACCGTCCGCAGTCATCAGCGCGGCGCCCACGGGAAATTCCGAGTGCGGGCACCAGGCCTGTTCGGAGGCCGCGATGGCCTCCGGCAGCAGGCGCTCGTACAGAGCCTGCAGTTCGCGGCTGCGTTTCATTGCTCACTCCCGGCAAGGCTTTCGCCGACCTGCTGGATCCGTTGTTCGGCGCTGATCTGCCCTGCCGGCTGGCCGGCCTGGTCGCGGCCCTGCAGGTAGGCGATCAGCGCCTCGAGGTCATTCAGGCCGGTGTCCAGGCGTTTGCCCTGTTTGAGTACGCTGAAGTTGTCGCCGCCATCGGCGAGGAAGGAGTTCACGGTGATCCGGTATTCCTGCTCCGGCTGTACCGGCTCGCCGTCGATCATCAGGCTTTCGGCGATCACGTGCTGACCCCTGGGTCGCGCCGCGTCCCAGCGATAGCTCAGCGACGCCGAAGGCTGCAGCGGATAGAAGCCCATGCTGCCGCTCTGCCACTGCTGCTCCAGCAGCTCGCGCAGCTGCGCGCCGGTCAGGGTGATGATGTTCAGCGTGTTGTTGAACGGCTGCACGCTGGCGACCTGGCCGTAGTCGACCTTGTCCTGGCCGTCCTCCAGCGTGAGGTCCATGCGCATGCCACCGAGGTTCATCAGCGCCACCTGCGCGCCAAGGGCACGGGTGGCGGCGAGTTGCGCGTCGGCGATCAAATCGCCCATCGCCGATTCGCCCGAGGCATTGGTCTTGCGATCCACCTGACGGGCGCCGAGGCGCGCCAACGGCTGACCGAGCTGCGCCTGGCTGCGGGTTTCCACTTCCTTCTGCAGCGCGGCGATTTCCGGCGTGGCGCTGTAGCGCTGCGGATCGACCACCAGGTTCTCAGCCTTCACGTCGAGCAACTGGTGCTTGCGCGTGTCGATGGTCAGGGTGAGATGGGTCATCAGGCGGCCGAAGGAGGCGCCCTGGGTGACCAGCTTGTCGCCGACGCGGCACAAGTAGCCCTGGTGCGTATGCGCACTGACCACCACCTTGATCAGCGGATCGAGGCGCTTGACCACGTCGACCACGTCGCCGCCGAGCTGCTTGCAATCCGGCTGGTCGAAGCGTTCCGGGGTCTCGCCGCCCTGGTGGATGACCACCACGATGGCATCGACCTTCTGTTCCTTCAGCTCCGGCAGCAGCGCGTTGATCGCGTCCGCTTCGTCGACGGTGTACAGGCCGTCCATGCTCTTGGCACTGACGTAGGCGGCGACATCCTTGAGCGTCGCGCCGACGAAGGCGATCTTCGCGCCGTGCGCCTGTTCGATGCGGTAAGCCTGGAACACCGGCTTGCCAGTCTGCCTGTCCATCAGGTTGGCGGAGATGTACGGAAAGCTGGTGCCCTTGTAGGCCTTGTCGAACTGGCAGGCCTTGTCCGGCCGGGTCGACTCGCAACCGCCCGCGATCTGCCGCAGCAGCTCGGTCTTGCCCTGGTCCAGCTCGTGATTGCCCACGGCAGTGAACTTCAGGCCGATCAGATCAAGCGCATCCAGCGTCGGCTCGTCGGCCCACATCGAGGAAATCGGCGGGCTGCCGCCGATCATGTCGCCCGCGCCGATCAGCAGCAGCTCCGGATCCTGCTGGCGAAGTTGCGCGACCAGACCGCTCAGCGCGCCGATCCCGCCGGCCTTCAGCTTGACCACGCCGCCCTCGGCGGCGGCATCCTGGTAGCTGAACGGATTGCTCAGCAGGTTGCCGTGGAAGTCGTTGATGGCCGCGACGTTGACTTCAACCGGCGCCGTCGCCTTCTCGCAGCCAGCCAGCAGCAGGGCCGCCAGCAGCAGTGAAAGCGGGCGCATAACGGTACTCGCGTGCGACATGAGAACTCCCCGGACGTCTCAGGCGTGCTGCAGGCTGGAAGCCTGCGCGACGACCGGTTTGGCGGCGAAAGCGGTACCCATGCCGGCACGCAGCAGGAGCATTTTCAAGTGATCGTTGATCAGCTCGAGGCGATCCTGCAGGTGGCTGTTGCAGACTAGGCCGACCAGCGCGATGGAGATACCCAGGGCGGTGGCGTAAAGCGCGGTGCCGATGCCACGGGAGACTTCGCCCGGATCGGACACGCCGGCTTCGGCGAGTGCCTTGAAGGTATCGATGATGCCGAGGATGGTGCCGAGCAGGCCGAGCAGCGGCGCACCGGCGACCACCGCCTCGAGAATCCACAGACCGTGCGAGAGCTTGCCGCGCATGGAGATGTAGATGGCCTGGCCGAGGTCTTCCAGTTCGTTGTGCGAGTGCAGTCCGACACGCCCCTCGAACAGCTGGCGCAGCAACTGCAGGGGCAGGCTGTCGCGCTTGCGCAGGTCTTCGGGCAGTTCGTCGAAGCTGCGCACCTTGCTGTGCAGGGCGGCTTCCAGCTTGCGCGCCTTGCTCAGGTTGTAGGAGAAGAAAATGCCGCGTTCCACGACCACGAAGGCGGCCAGCGCAGCCGCGCCGTACATGATGTAGAAGGTAATGTCGTGGAGCAGATCCATATTCATTGCAGGGTCACCTCTGGCAAATCAGGCGGCGGACCGGCCGGGTGGCCGGTCCTTTTTCGGGTCAGAAGGAAGCTTCGAGCGAGACCGCTACGGTCTGCTCTTCGCCGATGGTGTAGTACGGAGTCTGTGCACCGGCGAAGGCGCTGCCTTCGCCGTTGTAGCGGACCGAGTTGAAGGTCACGGTGCGTACGCCGCTCAGGTATTCGCGGTTGAACAGGTTGTTAACCGACAGACGTACCGTCGCGCTCTTCACGTATTCCTTGTTCACCGGCAGGCGATAACCGACGTTCAGGTCAACCACGGTGTAATGCGGAATGCTTTGGTCGTTGGTCAGGTCGCCATACTGGTTATCGACGTACTTGCCGACCACGTTGCCGTAGAAACGCCCATCGTCGTAACCGAGGCTGAGGTTGAACATGTTCTTCGGAACGCCTGCCACCTGCTTGCCCTTGGTCGGCACGTAAACGCCGTAGTACAGCGTGTCGTTCTGCTGCTCCGCCTCGGTGTAGGTGTAAGAGGCGTAGTAGTTGAAGTCATGCGGCAACAGGCCGCTGAACTCGAACTCGACGCCACGGTTCTCTACCTCGCCAACGTTGAGCATCTCGTAGTCGCCGGTGACTTCGTCGCGGCTGGATACCTGGCGGTTCTTGAACTTGAGGTAGAACAGCGTGGCGCTGAGGGACATGTCGTCGGTCGCATAGCGCCAGCCCAGCTCGTTGTTCCAGCTCAGCTCCGGTTTGAGGCTGATCGAGTCCTCGGTGTTGTAGAGCACGTAGTTCTGCGGCGTGCGCATATTGCGGGTCAGGTTGTAGAACGCCTGGTTTTCCTCGTTGATCTGGTACTTGGCACTGAAGCTCGGCAGGAACTCGTGGTAGGTGGCGGTGCGCTTCTCCGGGACGTCGTAAAGGCTCGCCTTCATGTTGCCCTTGCGCTCCGAATGCTCGTAGGCGACACCACCGCTGAGCGTCAGATCGGGCGTGGCGTACCAGGTGTCCTGCACGAACAGTTTGTGCGCCGGGGTGATGGTGAAGTAGTTGCGCCCCTGAATGGTCTTGCCGTTGGCATCCACAGCGCCGTGCTTGCCCCAGATGTCGGTGGGGCTGCCATCGGACTCCAGCGCGATGAACGGCTGGGTCTGGCGCTGACGCGCGCGCTCGTACCAGTAGCCGACGTCCAGCGTGTGCTCGTCGTTCAGGGTCCAGGTGACTTTGGTGTTGATGCCTGGGCGCCAGGTCTCGGTGATCGAGGGGCGGTAATAGCGGCCGCTGACCGGATCACCGTCGGCGTTGTATTGCCCCGAGGTCTGCAGATTGCTCAGGTCGTAGTTGCCCGAGCTGTTGGTGGTGCTGTACAGCGTGGCCGGTGAGCCATAGGCGCTGTAGCTGCCTCCGTTCGCCCAGTAGTAGTAGGGCGCGACGGTAAGCAACACGTCGTCGCGCAACTGGAAGCGGCCGGTCAGCGAGGTGGTCACGTTCTCGAACGGGTTGCGCGAAGTCTTGTAGCTGGCGGTAGTCAGCTTCCCGGTGGTCGGGTTGTAGGTCGGCACCTCGGGGAAGTCGTAGTCGTGGTCGGACTCGTACTGCGCCAGGCTGGGAGACACGTAGTTGTAGTTCTCCTGCTTGTGGTACTTGACGATGCCGTTGATGCTGTTGCCTTCGCCGAACTTGAACAGGCTGTTCAGCTCGAATTTCTGCGCATCCAGGTCGCCCTTGCCTTTCCACTTGTCGCTGTTGGTCTTCGAGGCCGAGATGTAGTTGGAAAGCCCCATGTACTCGCCGGTGTTCACCCGGACGAAGGTCTTGTCGAGATTATTGCTGCCCACGGTCTGCTTGACGAAGACACCGAAGTCTTCGGTCGGACGCATGGAAACCAGGCCGATGTTGCCGCCGGACGAACCGATGTGCGGGGCATCCATTTCCGAAGACCCCTGGGTGGCAAACACCTCCTCCAGGTTTTCCGGGTCGCCCAGCAGGTTCGGGTACATGTTGTAGTTGCCCGAATCGTTCACCGGGATACCGTCCATGGTCACGCCGATCTGGTCGGACTGCATGCCGCGCATGGTGAAGTTGAAGCCGGACAGGCCCGTGCTGTCGTCACTGGAAACGTTGATGCCGGGCGTGTACTTCAGCTTGTCGATGCCGTTGCTGGTCGGCGACATCTTTTCCAGAGCTTCCTTGGTCACGGTGGAACGCCCCTTCGGCGCCTCCTCCTGGACCATCTGACCATTGCCGAGGCTCTTCCCGGTCACTTCGACGTCACCGACGTCTACCGAATCCTGAGCCAGAGCAGCGGCCGTCCATCCCCCGAGACCGGCTGCCAGAAACACCGCATAAATTGGGTTGAGTTTCACGTATTAACTCCTGGTTTTATTTCGGCAGGTGCTTGTTTTACTTATGATTTCTAATTTTCTACGTTGTAGACGAAGGTGGCGGTGAAGCGATATCTGTCCTTGCCCCCGAAGGCCTCCGAAGGAAACGGATTGACCTTCTCCAAACGCCGCAGACTCGTCTGTGCCGCCTTGTTGAGCAGCATGTTCTTGGCCTTGGTCTCGATGCCCGAGTCCAGAACGTTGCCGCTTCGATCAACCATCAGCCAGATCACTACGTTGCCCTCCGGGCGCTGAAGCGAGGCTTCGCGACCGCGCGGGTACTGCTTGTAGCGCTCCAACTCCGCGCGCAGGGCAGCGGTGTAACGGCTTTCCAGCGCCGCCGCGTCGGCCTTCGGCGCGGCAGGTGGTGCGGGTACCGCTGCCGGCGCAGGTGTCGGTGCAGGCACGGCGGGAGGGGCCTTCGCCACTACTGGCTGTGCGGGCGGCGGTGTTGGTGTCGGCTTGCTCACCACTTGCGGCTTGGGCTTCGGCGGCTGCGGTTTGGGCTCCGGAGGCTTGGGCTTGGGTTTCGGCGGCGGCTCGGGCAGCTCGACCACAGGCTCCGGGTCGGGCTCCGGCGGCGGCTCGGGTATCGGTTCGGGCTCCGGCGGCGGGGGCGGCTCCGGAATCGGCTCAGGCGGCAGCAGTTCGGCCGGATCGATCAGCGCGACCTCAACGGTGCTGTCGTCATACTTGGGCGTGATCTTCAGGTCCGACTTCAGCGCGCTCTGCACGGCCAGCGCCAACAGGCAAATGGCGGGCAGGCTGGCGAGTGCTTTCCGGGATTTGAAAAAGATCGACATGACTTACAGCTTTCGCGTGGCGATCGAGACGGAAGAGAAGCCATTGCTCTTGAGCAGATCCATGACCGCCACCAGCCGACCGACTTCCACGTCCTGATCGCTGTTGAGGATGATCACCAGCTTCTCGCTGGTGTTCTCCAGCGTCTTCAGCTGGGCAACCAGGGCGTCTTCGGCGAGGTCCTGGCCATCGAGCTGCAGGCGGTCGTCGAGGCCGAGGGTGATCACCGCCTTGTTCTGCGGCTTCAGTTGCTGCGCATGGGCCGCGCCGGGCAACTGGGTCTTGATGCCCAGGGCCGGGATCACGTTCAGACTGATCAGTACGAAGAACACCAGCAGGAACATCATCACGTCGATCATCGGGATGATCTCGATATGCAGGCGCTTCTTCTTCGGCTCTTCCCAACTACGCATCGTTGATTACTCCACCGTTTCCTGTGTGCGCCGCTCGATCGGCAGGCACGTCGTTTCGTTGCGATTAGCCAGAGCACAGAGCATGCCAAAGCTGACATCTGCGTCAGGAATACAATAGAAGCAGCGCGTTACAGTTTGATTAAAGGGCGCTTAGGGGGAAAATTCGTCGGTGGTGCAGACTGAAAATCAGGCAAACACCGCAAAGCGAAGGCTCTAAAAAGCCCGAAAATGATCATTCGATGATCAAGCTTGCACCAATAGCGACCGCTCCGTACAAGCCGAGAGCGAAATTACGGCGCTCGCAATGTATCTGACACAACTGTCAGGTATATAAGAGCACCGAAAGCCTCTCGTCCCCGGCCGGATACCGTTATCGGCATGCAGCTTGCTCACGACCGAGGCTCATTTCATTGATCGCGAGGTCCTCGTGCGAATCCCAACCCTTTTTCTGACGAGTGTTCTTTCACTGCTGCTGGTCGGCTGCGCGCCGCACAAGACACAGCCCGAGGTGCGCTGGATCGACGTCGCCGACGTCGCCGCCAGCGTGCAGGGCAAGGCGCCGATCGCGGTGGGCTTCGATATCGACGACACCGTGCTGTTCTCCAGCCCCTGCTTTCATTACGGCCAGCAGAAGTACTCGCCGGGCTCCGACGATTACCTGAAGAACACCGATTTCTGGACCGAAACCAACGCCGGCTGCGACCGCTATTCGCTGCCCAAGGACGTGGCGAGGGCGTTGATCGACATGCACCAGAAGCGCGGCGACACCCTCTACTTCATCACCGGTCGCCCGCATACCGAAGGCGAGCAACTGACCGCGATCCTGCAGCAGACCTTCGCCATTCGCGACATGCAGCCGGTGGTGTTCACCTCAGGCCCGGAGAAGACCCGCTTCATCCACGACCGCGGCCTGGGCATCTATTACGGCGACTCGGATGCCGACATCACCTCGGCCCGCGCCGCCGGTGCACGGCCGATCCGCGTGATGCGCGCGAGCAACTCCACCTACCAGCCGCTACCGGTGAACGGCGCGCTGGGCGAGGAAGTGCTGATCGACTCGACCCACTGACGCGCCGCTGCGCTGCAGGCGGGCACCACTGGGCGGTGCCCGCCTGGCGCCCGAGGCTGGCGGATGAACCTCGGACCTGACACACTGTCCCAGCACTGCGGCGTTGACAGCCTCTGTTATACTCCGCGCTCCCGCCAGGCTTACGCCCGGATGCTCGGCAACTCGCCAGCAGGACCGGACGGGATCACGCCCCACAACGCGTGCATTCAAGCCAGGCAGATCGCCCTACGGCCCAGCCCTAACTGACAGGATTCCCCATGTCCTTTGCTTCCCTCGGTCTCTCCGAGGCTTTAGCCCGCGCTGTCGAAGCCGCCGGCTACACCCAGCCCACTCCGGTGCAACAGCGGGCCATCCCCGCCGTGTTGCAAGGTCGCGACCTGATGGTCGCCGCCCAGACGGGTACCGGTAAGACGGGCGGATTCGCCCTTCCGGTCCTCGAGTTGCTGTTTCCAGGTGGTCACCCCGACAAGGCCCACCGCCACGGTCCGCGCCAGCCGCGCGTACTGGTCCTGACACCGACGCGCGAACTCGCCGCCCAGGTGCATGACAGCTTCAAGCTCTACGCCCGTGACCTGCCCTTCGTCAGCGCCTGCATCTTCGGCGGCGTCGGCATGAACCCGCAGGTACAGGCGCTGGCCAAGGGCGTCGACGTGCTCGTCGCCTGCCCGGGTCGTTTGCTCGACCTGGCGAACCAGAAGGCCATCGACCTTTCCCACGTGGAAATCCTGGTCCTCGACGAAGCCGACCGCATGCTCGACATGGGCTTCATCCATGACGTCAAGAAGGTCCTCGCCAAGCTCCCCGCGCAACGGCAGAACCTGCTGTTCTCGGCGACCTTCTCCAAGGACATCACCGATCTCGCCGGCAAGCTGTTGCACAACCCGGAGCGGATCGAGGTCACCCCGCCGAACACCACGGTGGAGCGTATCGAACAGCGCCTGTTCCGCGTCCAGGCCAGCCACAAGCGCGCGTTGCTGGCGCACCTGATCACCCAGGGCGCCTGGGAACAGGTGCTGGTCTTCACCCGCACCAAGCACGGCGCCAACCGTCTTGCCGAGTACCTCGACAAGCACGGCCTGCCGGCCCAGGCGATCCACGGCAACAAGAGCCAGAACGCGCGCACCAAGGCCCTGGCCGATTTCAAGGCCAATGCCATCCGCATCCTGGTCGCCACCGACATCGCCGCCCGCGGCCTGGACATCGACCAGTTGCCCCACGTGGTCAACTTCGAACTGCCCAACGTCGAGGAAGACTACGTTCACCGCATCGGTCGTACCGGCCGTGCCGGGCGCAGCGGCGAGGCGATCTCGCTGGTCGCGCCGGACGAGGAGAAGCTGCTCAAGGGCATCGAACGCCTGACCAAGCAGCGCATTCCCGACGGCGACACCCTGGGCTTCGACCCGAGCACCATCGAGGCGGAGAAACCCGAAGTGCGCGAGCCGCGCCAGCCGCGCAATGCGCGTCCGCAACGCGGCGAGCGCAAGGCGGAGTCCGGCGAGAAGAAGGAACAGCCCAAGGGCCGCAACCGTCGCGGCGGCGGCGACAAGCCGAAAGCGCAAGCCCAGGGCGACGCGGCGGCACGCCCGACCCGCGCACCGCAGATCCCGGCCAACCGCGATCCGGAAGAGTTCCTCGACGACGACGTGGACAATTTCGGCAACCGCGCCGACTACGTCAGCCCGTACCAGGGCAAGGCGCAGAACCGCGGACGTCGCCCCGCCAATGGGCAGCCCGGCCAAGGCTCACCGGCCGGCGGTCGTCCGGCCGGTGGTGGCGGTCAGGGCAAGCCGCGCGCGGCTGGCCAGGGCCAGGGTGGCCGTGGCAAGGGACCGAAGCGCGACGACCAACGTGCCCGCCCGCAAGGCGGCCGCGACCGTGACGAATCGCGCCAGGAGCCTGCCGTTCGCGGCGCCCGCGACAAGCAGCCGCTGATCGTGCACAAGGAATCGAAGGCCGACCGCCTGCCGACTCCCGAGCAGCTCGATCAACTGCCGCAGCGTCCGCGCGGCGAGAAGCCGGCGCTGCTCACGCGCAACCGCTGAAGCCCTCCGTTGCGCAACGCGCCCTGGCGCGTCGCGCGGCAAACGAAGAACGCCGGCCCTGTGCCGGCGTTTTTCGTTTTCACTTACCGGACAGACCGCGTATGGCCGGCATAACAGCGGCGGGTTGCACCCGCCCTACGCAAGAGTGCGAGCTACGCATCAGACGGGGATCTACGGTAGGCGACATCCCCGGTAGGGTGGGCTTCAGCCCACGCGATACACCTCGAGCCTGGCGCGCCGGTGGGCTGAAGCCCACCCTACAGCCTGAGCGAATTGCCCTTCTGTAGGAGCCAGCTCGCTGGCGATCAGCGGGCTCGAAGGATCAAGAGCATCGCCAGCAAGCTGGCTCCTACAGGGGCAGGGCTTTGTGAGAATCAGAAACGAAGAACGCCGGCCCTGGGGCCGGCGTTTTCGGGGAGCGGACGGACCTGCATGGCTCGCATGACAGCCGCAGGTTGCACCCGCCCTACTGAAGGGCACCTGTGGCGAGGCCGCAATCAGAGATCACGTAGGCCGCACCTCGTAGGGTGGGCTTCAGCCCACGCGATACACCTCGATCCTGACCCACACCGGTGGGCTGAAGCCCACCCTACAGCCGGAGCGAATCGCCATCTGTAGGAGCCAGCACGCTGGCGATCAGCGGGCCCAATGGATCAAGAGCATCGCCAGCAAGCTGGCTCCTACAAGGGCGGGCTGTGTGAGGGGCGGAAACGAAAACGCCGGCCCTGGGCCGGCGTTTTCGTTGGTGCGGGATCGCTTACTTGCGCACACCTTCGAAGGTGAAATACAGCTCGACCGCGTTGGACTGCGGGCCGAGGTCCATCATCTTGCCGAAGTCCATGCGGTTGATGGTGGTGGAACCCTCGAAGCCGGCGCGGTAGCCGCCCCATGGGTCCTT
The DNA here is from genome assembly GCF_002438225.1 of Pseudomonas sp. UBA6310. NCBI lineage: Bacteria > Pseudomonadati > Pseudomonadota > Gammaproteobacteria > Pseudomonadales > Pseudomonadaceae > Pseudomonas > Pseudomonas sp. UBA6310. The sequence goes on from NZ_DJTK01000012.1 coordinate 27,680, forward strand.
GCCTTCGCCGAGGAAGGTCGACTTGATCACGATCGACTTGGTCACGCCGAGCAGGGTCAGGTCGCCGGTCACGTCGGCGGTCAGCTTGCCGTCGGCGTTCTTGCCGGTGGGCTTGACGCTGGTGGAGACGAAGGTGGCTTCGGGGAATTTGGCCACGTTGAGGAAGTCGCCGCTGGAGACGTGCTTGTCACGCTCGGCATGGTTGGAGAACACGCTGGCGGTCTTCAGGGTGACGTTGATCTTGGCGTCTTCCGGCTTGGCGGCATCGAAACTGAAGGTGCCGTCGAAGTCGCGGAAGGTGCCGGTGATATAGCTGTAGCCGAGGTGGCTGACCTTGAAGTCGACGAAGGCGTGTTGGCCTTCCTTGTCGATGGTGTAGTCGGCAGCCATGACGTTGCCGGCCAGCAGTGCGCCACCGAGGGCCAGGGAAAGCAGGGATTTCTTCAGCATGACGAGTTCCTTCCAGTGAATATCAGGGTTTGGCGTTGCGGCCGAGCATGCGCACCAGGGTGGCATCACGGTCGATGAAGTGGTGTTTCAGCGCCGCCAGGCCATGCAGCCCGGCGAAGATCACCAGGGTCCAGGCGAGGTAGAGGTGGATATCGCCGGCAACGTCCGCCTGGTTCGGCAACCCGCTGACCAGCGCCGGTACGTCGAACAGGCCGAACACCGGAATCCCCACGCCGTCGGCGGTGGAAATCAGGTAGCCGGCGATCATCACGACGAACAGGACGACATAGAGGAACAGGTGGCCGGCCTTCGCGGCCAGGCGCGTCCGCGGCCCCTGGTTGGGCGTGGGAGGCGGCGGCGGGCTGACGAAACGCCAGACCACACGCAGCAGCATCACCGCCAGAAGCACCAGGCCGATGCTCTTGTGCAGGTCCGGGCCGGCCTTGCGCCACGCATCGTAATAGCCGAGGTCGACCATCCAGATGCCCAGCCCGAACATGCCGAACACGGTCAGCGCCACGCCCCAGTGCAGGATCACACTGACCAGTCCATAGCGAGCGGGGGAGTTGCGCAGTTGCATCGTTGTCTGACCTTGCCTGTCGGAGAATGAGCAGAGATTACCTTCAAGATAATGGTTTAAAAGCGCAATAATCTGCTCCGAAATATCGAACTATTAGATATCAAGATTTTTCAGAGGCCGTTCTCCCGGCTCATCGACGGACCGATCTGCTAGGCTTCGCGCTCTTTTTTCGGAGGTCACCATGAGTCAGAACCACGACTGGACGCAGCGCGACCTCGCCGTACTCTGGCATCCCTGCACGCAGATGAAGGATCACGAGCGCCTGCCGGTGATCCCGATCCGTCGCGGCGAAGGCGTCTGGCTCGAGGATTTCGACGGCAAGCGCTACCTAGACGCGGTCAGCTCCTGGTGGGTCAACGTGTTCGGCCACGCCAACCCGCGGATCAACCAGCGCATCAAGGATCAGGTCGACCAGCTCGAACACGTGATCCTCGCCGGCTTCAGCCACCAGCCGGTGATCGAACTGTCCGAGCGCCTGGTCAGGCTGACGCCGGCCGGGCTGGAGCGGGTGTTCTACGCCGACAACGGCTCCTCGTGCATCGAAGTGGCGCTGAAGATGAGCTACCACTACTGGCTCAACGTCGGCCGCCCGGAGAAGAAGCGTTTCGTCACCCTGTCCAACAGCTATCACGGCGAAACCGTGGCGGCGATGTCGGTGGGCGATGTCGCGCTGTTCACCGAGACCTACCGGTCGCTGCTGCTGGACACCCTCAAGGTGCCCAGCCCGGACTGCTACTTCCGCCCCGAGGGCATGTGCTGGGAGGAACACTCGAGGGCGATGTTCGCGCACATGGAGCGCACCCTCGCCGAGCACCACCACGAGGTCGCCGCAGTGATCGTCGAGCCGTTGATCCAGGGCGCTGGCGGCATGCGCATGTACCACCCGGTGTACCTCAAGCTGCTGCGCGAGGCCTGCGACCGCTATGGCGTGCACCTGATCCACGACGAGATCGCCGTCGGCTTCGGCCGCACCGGGACGATGTTCGCCTGCGAGCAGGCCGGCATCCGCCCGGACTTCCTCTGCCTGTCCAAGGCCCTCACCGGCGGCTACCTGCCGCTGGCCGCCTGCCTGACCACCGACACGATCTACCAGGCCTTCTACGCTGAATACGACACCCTGCGCGCCTTCCTCCACTCGCACAGCTACACCGGCAACCCGCTGGCCTGCGCGGCGGCGCTGGCGACCCTGGACATCTTCGAGGAAGACAAGGTGATCGAGGCCAACCGCGCCCTCGCCCTGCGCATGGCCGAGGCCACCGCGCACCTCGCCGACCACCCGCACGTCGCCGAAGTGCGCCAGACCGGCATGGCCCTGGCCATCGAGATGGTCCAGGACAAGCCGAGCAAGAGCGCCTATCCGTGGCAGGAGCGCCGCGGCCTGGCGGTGTACCAGCATGGGCTGTCACGCGGCGCGCTGCTGCGCCCGCTGGGCAGCGTGGTGTACTTCCTGCCGCCCTACGTGATCACCCCGGAGCAGATCGACTTCCTCGCCGAAGTCGCCAGCGAAGGCATCGACCTGGCCACGCGCAGCCACGTCAGCGTGGCGGTGAACCGCGACCTGCATCCGAACCATCGCGATCCGGGCTGAAGGCGGCCACAGGACAGACGGGATCGCCTTCCCGGCGCAGGGTGGATGACGATCTGTTCATCCGCAGTCACATCACCAGGTGGATCATTGAAGCGCGATCCACCCTACGAAACTACGAAACGGCGCCCGTACGTGCCGTAGGGTGGGTTAGCCGCGCACCGAGAGGGGTCGAATTCCTACAGAAGCCCGCGCGGCGTAACCCACCGGGCGGTGCCAACGGCCAACGCCCCGTAGGGTGCGCCGCGCGCACCAAAGCATCACGCCGCCTTTGCCGGCAAAGCCGGTAGAATCGCGTCTCACACTTCGCCCACCGGAACCCCATGCGCCTCTCCCGCTTCTTCATCGACGCCCCGCTCGCCCTCGGCCAGCACGAACTGCCCGAGGCCCAGGCCCATTACCTCGGTCGCGTGCTGCGGCTGAACGCCGGTGCCGCCGTGCAGCTGTTCGATGGCAGCGGCTTCGAGTACCTCGGCGAACTGGTGGAGGTCGGCAAGAAAAGCGTGCGCGTCGAGCTGAACGAGCGCGTCGAGGGGCAAGCGGAATCTCCGTTGCGCGTGCACCTCGGCCAGGGCCTGTCGCGCGGCGAACGGATGGACTGGGCGATCCAGAAAGCCACCGAGCTGGGGGTCGCCGAGATCACGCCGATCTTCAGCGAGCGTTGCGAAGTGCGCCTGAAGGACGAGCGCGCCGACAAGCGCCTGGCCCACTGGCGCCAGGTGGCGATCAGCGCCTGCGAGCAGTGCGGCCGCTCGCGGCTGCCGACGATCCATTCGCCGCTGCCGCTGGCGCAGTGGCTGGAGCAGACGCCGGCCGACCTCAAACTGGTCCTGCATCCCTTCGCCGAGCCGCTGAGCAGCCACGCCAAGCCGACCAGCCTGGCCTTCCTCATCGGCCCCGAGGGCGGCCTCAACGACAACGAAGTCGCCAGCGCCAGCCGCGCCGGCTTCCACCCCGCGCGGCTCGGCCCGCGCGTGCTGCGCACCGAAACCGCGCCAGTGGTGGCGCTGGCCGTGGCCCAGCAGTTGTGGGGCGACTTCTAGCTGAGATATCCGCGGCTGATAAAGGAAGCTCATCACGCGGGTTGCACCCGCCCTACGAAGCCAATATGGCCACTCCGGTCCGCTATGGGGGCTTCAGCCCACCGGGGTTCGTCGATGCCGGGGTGGTGGGCTGAAGCCCACCCTACGCACGCCCCTGCAGGAGCTCGCTCGCGATCAACGCGCCCAAAAGCATCGCCAGCAAGCTGGCGCCTAAAGTCCCGTAGGGTGGGCTTCAGCTCACCGGCGCCCGACTCCCCAAGGCCCCCAACGAAAAAGCCCCGCATGCGCACGCCCCTGCAGGAGCTCGTGATCAACGTACCCCAAAGCATCGCCGCAAGCTGGCGCCTGCAGTCCCGTAGGGTGGGCTTCAGCCCACCAGCGTCCGCCCCCACGGCCCCAACGAAAAAGCCCCGCATGCGCACGCCCCTGCAAGAGCTCGCGATCAACGTGCCCAAAAGCATCGCCGCAAGCTGGCG
>NZ_DJTK01000012.1:32040-58527 GCF_002438225.1 Pseudomonas sp. UBA6310
CATCGCCGCAAGCTGGCGCCTGAAGTCCCGTAGCGTGGGCTTCAGCCCACCAGCGTCCGACTCCCCCACGGCCCCCACGAAAAAGCCCCGCATGCGCACGCCCCTGCAGGAGCTCGCGATCAGCGTGCCCAAAAGCATCGCCGCAAGCTGGCGCCTGCAGTCCCGTAGGGTGGGCTTCAACCCACCGGCGCCCGACTCCCCACGGCCCCCAACGAAAAAGCCCCGCATCGCGGGGCTTTTTTAGGCCTCGGCTCAGTGCCGGGCGACTTCGCCGCCTTTCCTCTTCAGGTAGTCGTCGAACAGCTGGTTGGTGTTGCCCAGCGACATCAGGTGCGCATAGATCCAGCCGAGGAAGCCGGACCTGTGCAGCTCGAGCACCTGCTCGTCGGCGAGGCCGAGGAACTTCGCCTCGTCCACCGCCTGGAAATCGCTGAGCACGAAGGTTTCGCCGCTGGCGTGGGTGAGTGTCAGGGTGCGGCTGGAAAGCAGCTCCAGCTCGTTGAGCTTGGCGACGAACAGGCGGGTGCGCTCCATCTCGGCGGTGAAGTTCTGCAGGAACTGGATCATCTCGTCGAGAAACTCGCTGTTGCGCCCCTCGGCATCGAACAGCTCGCGGCCGGTTTCTTCGTTCCAGCCGTCGTAGGCGGCGTCGAAGCAGACGGTGAAGGTGGCGTCGTCCTGCGCCATGACGAACGGGTAGCGGCGGACGAAGGCCGGGATGTAGGTGTTGACCTGCCACTGATGATCGCCGTCGAGGTAGCCGTTATGGCCGTCCTTGAGGCCCAGCAGGGCGATCGGCATGGCCTTGTCGCCCTCGCCGATGAACACCAGCGGGTAATGCCGCGCCGCCTGGAAGAACTCCAGCCCGGCCACCGGGACCAGGTGGGTGGCGGCGGCGAATTCGCAATCCTGCGCGGTCCGCAGCTTGAGCGTGCGGTGTTCCTCGCGGTTGAGCGCCTTGATTTCCTTGTAGAGCAACAGGGTGGTCATGAATGACTCCTGGGTCGGTGGACGGTCGAGGCGGGAGCGCCCGCCTGAGGGTTCTGACGGTCCTAACCATAGCCAAGGGTTCCCCCAGGTGAAAGCCGCGCTGCCCTACCTGCGCTCCATCCAGTCCACGAACTGCTCGGCGACCAGCGGCCGGCTGAAGTGGTAGCCCTGGCCCAGCGCGCAGCCGTGCTCGCGGAGGAATTGCAGCTGGCTCGATGTTTCGATGCCCTCGGCGACGCACTCCAGCCGCAGGTTGGCGGCGATCAGCAGGATGGTCTCCACCAGCAGCAGGTCGCTGGCCTCGCCGTTCAGGTCGAGGAAGCTGCGGTCGATCTTCAGCCGGTCCAGCGGCAGCCGCTTGAGGTAGGTGAGCGACGAATAGCCGGTGCCGAAATCATCGATGGCGAAGCGCACGCCGAGCGCCTTGAGCTCCTGCATGGCATCGATGCACCGTTCGGCATCCTCCAGCAGCACGCCCTCGGTGATCTCCAGTTCCAGCGCCGAGCCGGCCAGCCCGTGGCGCTGCAGGCAGTCGCCGACGCGTTGCGCGAAGCCGGCCTGGCGCAGCTCGCGCGGGCTGACGTTGACCGCCATGACCAGGTGCGGCCAGCGCCGGTGCCACTCGGCCAGCGTCGCGCAGGCCTGCTCCAGCACCCACTGGTCGAGTTCCTGAACGAGCCCGGTTTCCTCGGCCAGAGGGATGAAGGCGGCCGGCTCGATGTCGCCGCGCTCGGGGTGATTCCAGCGCAGCAGCGCCTCGACCCCGCAAACCTCGCCGCTCTCCAGCGCCAGTTGCGGCTGGTATTCCACGCGCAACTGATGCCGCGCGATGGCCTGGCGCAGCTCGCTTTGCAATTGCAGGCGCTTGTCGATGGCGTCCTGCATCTCGGGGGCGAAGAAGTGCAGCGCATTGCGCCCGCCGAGCTTGGCCCGGTACATCGCGGTGTCCGCCTGCTTTAGCGCATCGGTGGCGAGCTGCGCGCCGATGGGATGCAGGGCGATGCCGATGCTCGCGCTGGCCGACAGTTCGTGGCCGTCCACCACGCAAGTTTCCACCAGGGACCTGAGCAGCTTCTCGCCGACTTCAGCGGCGTACTTGGCGGCCGCCTCCGGCTGCGTCGCGAGGCCTTCGAGCAGCACCACGAATTCGTCGCCACCCAGCCGCGCCAGGGTGTCCTCGGTGCGCAGGCAGCGCGCCAGGCGCGCGGTGACCTCGCGCAGCAGGGCATCGCCAACCGGATGGCCGAGGCTGTCGTTGACCGTCTTGAAGTGGTCCAGGTCGATGAACAGCAGCGCGCCGAAGCGCTGCTCGCGCTGTTCGCGGTCCATCGCGTGCTGCAGGCGATCCAGCAGCAGGCGGCGGTTCGGCAGGCCGGTCAGCTCGTCGCTATAGGCCAGCCGCTCGATTTCGCGCTGGTAGCGCTGGCGCTCGGAAATATCGGTGATGCTCAGGCGCAGCAGCGGCTGTTCGCCGCCCGGCAGACGCACCAGGCGCACCTCGCAGGGCCGCACGCGGCCGGCGCGGTCGCGGATCAGCCAGTCGAACACCGGCACCTCGCCGGCGAGCGCGGCCCGCAGCAGGTCCACCGCGACGGTCTGCGAGGCGCGTCCGTCGGCCTGTTGCGGCGGGCTGAACTCGACCGGCTGGCGGCCGAGCAACTGTTCGCGCGGCAGGCCGGTGAGCCGCGAGGCGTTGCCGTTGACCTCGACGATGCCATTCTTCGCATCGAACATCATGATCGCCTCGGGCGCGTGCTCCACCAGCGTCTGGTAGCGCGCCTCGGCCTCGCGGCGCTCGGTGATGTCGGCCAGCAGCGCCAGGCAGGCCTGCAGGTGGCCCTCGGCGTCGCGCACGGCGCGCAGGCTGAGGCGGGTGAAGACGACGCTGCCGTCGGGACGAAGGAAACGTTTCTCCATCTCGTAGTCGTCGCGCTCGCCAGACACCAGCTCGGCGAACAGCACCGACTCGTAGGCCAGGTCGTCCGGGTGGCTGACCTGGCTCCACGGCGCCGCGTGCAGCGCCTCGAGGCTGCGGCCGAGAATCTGGCACAGGCGCAGGTTCATTTCGCGCCACTGTTGCTGCGGGCCGAGCATGGCCATGCCGATCAGTGGGGCCTCGAAGAACAGCCGCAGCCACTCGTCGCGCTCGCGCAGCTGCTGCTCGGCGAGGCGCCGCGCGCTGACGTCCTGGATCGCGCCATAGATGCGTACCAGCTGCGTACCGTCGCGCTCCACCAGGCCGTTGATGCGCACCCAGCGCGGCGTGCCGCGGCCGCCGACGAGACGGGTTTCCAGGTCGAAATCGTTGCCGGAGAGCAGCAGCCCGGCCATCGTCTGCTTGAGCAGCTCGCGGCCCTCGGCGTCGAAGAGTCCGAGCACGCGCTGGTAGCTCGGCTGGCCGTCGAAGGCGTCCACTTCGAGGATGCGCAGGCAGCCCTCGCTCCAGAACATGCGTAGATCCGGGTACTCCAGCACCCAGCCGCCGATGTCGGCGATGGCTTCGGTCTGCGCCAGCAGGTGAGCCTGGCGCAGCAACTCGCCGCGGCGTTCATCGAGCTCGCGGGCGAGCCGTTCGCGGATCGTCACGTCCTGCTGCAGCGCGAGGAAATGGCTGACGCCTTCGGCATCGCGAATCGGCGCCAGGGTCAGCTCGTTCCAGAACGCCGCGCCGTCCTTGCGGAAGTTGCGCAGCACCACCTGGCAGGGCTCGCCGCGCTGCAGCGCCCGGCGCAACTGCTGCATCTGCACCTGCTGGCCGTGGTTGCCGCAGAGGAAGCGGAAATCCCGCCCGAGCACCTCGCTTTGCGCATAGCCGCTCATCCGCTCGAACTGCGGGTTGCAGTAGATCAACGGCAGATCGGCGTGCCGCGCGTCGGCGATGGTCAGGCCCAGCGGCACCGCCTTCAGTGCCTTGTCGCTCATTCCGGGAACCGGCGAAGCCGACGAGGGCTGCGCATCGACCGCCGCCGCGCGCAGCCAGCCGCGGCGCCGCAGCGCGGGGCTGAGGCCGGCCAGCAGCGGAATGCCGAGCACCACCATGAACAGCCCGCGGGCGGCCCAGTGGCCTTCCTTGAACGGTTTGATCGACTGCCAGAGGAAGGTCGTCAGCGCCTCCTGGTGGCCACTGACGAAGGTCGCGACGATCAGCGGCAGCACCACGCCCAGGCCGAGAAACTGCGCCCAGCTGCGCGGGCCGCGCAGCGCGGGGTCGAACGGCCGACCGCTCAGCAGCAGCCAGCCCAGTCCGCAACAGAGCGTTTCCGGAATCGCCAGGAACGGCGCCCAGGCCCATTCGCCGAGGCTGATACCGCTCACCAGCACGCCGTTGAGATAGACCAGCGGCAGTACCCGCGCGCCCCACCAGAGGCTGAACACCAGGCCCAGCGCCAGCGACGGATACCACAGCGGCAACGCGTCGGGGCTGCTCCAGGCCAGCGCCGCGGCGCTGGAAAGCAGCAGCAACGGCAGCGGCAACCAGCGGGTCCAGCCAGGCAGGCGGTCGGATCGGGCGGCGGGCATGAGACCTCGTCGGGGAAATGCCGTATCAAAGCGGCTCCGAACCACGGCGCGGCAGGAACGGGTTCGAGGGAGTGGCGAAGAAAGCGGGGGCCTAGGCTAATGGGCGGCGCGGAAGCCGTCCAGACAAACCAGAGAGCAAGAATTGCGCCGTATCGGCGGCGTGATTGACGGCTGCGACACCAGCACGTCGCGCGGCGGCTAGACCGCGTCGCGCGGCAGCACCAGCCCCAGCGGCAGGCGAACCCGCGCCTCCAGCCCGCCGCCGGCACGGTTGCGCAACTCGACGCTGCCGCCATGCAGCGCGGCGATGCGCTTGACGATGGCCAGGCCCAGCCCGGTGCCGCGCCCGCCGCGGGCCCGGTCGCCGCGGATGAACGGGTTGAAGATCTCGCCCAGTTCTGCCTCGTCGATGCCTTCGCCGCGATCGAGCACGCTGAGCACCACGTAGGGCGCGGTGAAGTCGTCGGCCACGTAGGCCGCGACCTCGACGCCGTTGCCACCGTGGTTGAGGGCGTTCTCGATGAGGTTGGTCAGCAGACGCTTGATCGACACGCGACGCAGCGGGAACGGCGGTATCTGCTCCAGGCACAGGCGCACGTGCTCGCCGTTCTGGTTGAACGGCGCCACCGTTTCGGCGACCAGCTCGCCAAGGTCGAGCTGCTCCACCGGCTCGTCGCGGCCATCGCGGATGAAGGCGAGGAACTGGTCGAGGATGGCGTTCATGTCCTCGATGTCGCGGACCATGTCTTCGGTCAGTTCGGTGTCGCTGTCGAGCAGCTCCAGCGCCAGGCGCAGGCGGGTCAGCGGCGTGCGCAGGTCATGCGAGACGCCGGCGAGCATCAGCTCGCGCTCGCGCGCCGCCTGCTCGACGTCCTCGGCCATCTGGTTGAAGGCGCGGTAGACCTCGGTCATCTCGCTGGGCGTATCGCCCACCGGCAGGCGCACGCTGCGGCCCTGGCCGAGCTGGCGGGTGGCATCGACCAGACGCTTGAGCGGCGCGTTGAGCTGGCGCACGAAGATCCACGCGGCGGCAGTGGACAGCAGGCCAATGCCGAGGAACCAGCCGAGCACGCTCCAGATGCGCTGGCCGCGCAGCGGATGGGCGTACATCGGCACCTTGATCCATTCCGGGCCTAGCGCAGGGGCGCGCACCCACAACGCCGGCGGGCTCTGCACGCGCACGCGCACTTCGGTGTCGGCGCCCAGCTCGACCTGCATCTGCCGCTGGAACACCTCGCTGTAGGGCCAGTGCTGCTCGCCCGGCGGGAGGATTTCCTGCGGGACGATCTTCAACCCGGCGGAATCGGCGATCCGCGGACGATCGGCGGAATCCGCCGCCCAGTAGGCGCGCAGGGTCAGCGCCGCGCCATGGCTGTACTGCCGGTCCACCAGCATGTCCTCGTTCATCATCAGGTAGACCAGGGTCAGCGCCTTGGAGAACAGCACGACGACGAGCACCAGCCAGAGGGTGCGGGCGAAGAAGCTTTGCGGGAACCAGACAGGGGTTTTCATGACGGGAAGCCAGAACGGCACAGCGCCGGTCGCGGGAAGGGTCGCTCGGCGCGCGAGCGGGAGGGCCGGGCGGCGGACGAGGCGGGCCTCGTCCGCCGGGCGATCACTTGTTGCCGTCCGGTACGAACACGTAGCCGACGCCCCAGACGGTCTGGATATAGCGCGGCTTCGACGGGTCCGGCTCGATCAACCGGCGCAGGCGGGAGATCTGCACGTCGATGGAGCGCTCCAGGGCATCCCATTCGCGGCCGCGGGCGAGGTTCATCAGCTTGTCGCGGGTCAACGGTTCGCGAGCGTGCTGGACCAGCGCCTTGAGCACGGCGAACTCGCCGGTGGTGAGCATGTGCACTTCGTCGCCGCGCTTGAGTTCGCGGGTCGCCAGCGACAGTTCGTAGTCGCCGAAGGTCACGGTTTCCTCTTCGCTGCCCGGCGCGCCCGGCACCAGCGGCACCTGGCGGCGCAGCACGGCCTTGATCCGCGCCATCAGCTCGCGCGGGTTGAAAGGCTTGGCCAGGTAGTCGTCGGCGCCCTGCTCCAGGCCCTGGATGCGGCTGCTCTCGTCGCCCTTGGCGGTGAGCATGATGATCGGCACCTGGTTGTTCGACTCGCGCAGCCGGCGGCAGGCGGACAGGCCGTCCTCGCCGGGCAACATGAGGTCAAGCACCACCAGTTGGAACAGCTCGCGGCCGAGCAGGCGATCCATCTGCTCGACGTTCTCCACGGCGCGTGCGCGGTAGCCCTGCTCGGTGAGGAAGCGTTCGAGCAGGCGGCGCAGGCCGGGATCGTCGTCGACGATGAGGATCTTTTCGCCTTCGGCGGCAGGGGCAGTGCTGTTCATGGAATCTCCAAAAATCCATCCGGGCGGCATTATGGCGTAGTCGCGAGACGCGGGAACGTCAGCCATTGTTAGCAGATTTTTCGCTATCTGGCGGCGCTGGCGCACGTCACAGGCCGGCCACGGCGTGTCGTCGCCTGTCCGCCACCTGCCGTTCGCGGGCGCCGCTCGTGTTTATAATGCCGGCCTTTCGCGCAGGCACGGCCTGCTCTTCTTGTCTGATTCAGGTGGTTCATGGACAGCATCAGTACCCGCATCGCCAACGAGCTGGGCGTGCGCCCGCAACAGGTCGCCGCCGCCGTGGCTCTGCTCGACGAGGGCTCCACCGTGCCCTTCATCGCCCGCTACCGCAAGGAAGTCACCGGCAGCCTGGACGACACCCAGCTGCGCCATCTGGAAGAACGCCTGCGCTATCTGCGCGAGCTGGACGAGCGCCGCGCGGCGATCCTCGCCAGCATCGAGGAACAGGGCAAGCTGACGCCGGAACTGACCCGCGAGATCAACCTGGCCGAGACCAAGACGCGCCTGGAAGACCTCTACCTGCCCTACAAGCAGAAGCGCCGCACCAAGGGCCAGATCGCCCTGGAAGCCGGCCTCGGCGAACTCGCCGATGGCCTGTTCGGCGACCCGACCCGCAACCCGGAAGCCGAAGCCGCGCGCTTCGTCGACGCCGAAAAGGGCTTCGCCGACGTCAAGGCGGTGCTCGAGGGCGCCAAGTACATCCTCATGGAACGCTTCGCCGAGGACGCCGACCTGCTGGCGAAACTGCGCGGCTTCCTCAAGGACAACGCCACCCTCGCCGCGCGCCTGGTGCCCGGCAAGGAAACCGAGGGCGCCAAGTTCAGCGACTATTTCGAACACGACGAACCCTTCCGGAGCGTGCCGTCGCACCGCGCCCTGGCGATCTTCCGCGGGCGCAACGAAGGCGTGCTGAGCGCCGCGCTGAAGGTCGGCGAGGAGCTGCCCGGCAGCATGCACCCGGGCGAAGTGATGATCGGCGAGCGCTTCGGCATCGCGACTCCCGCGACGCGGGAGGGGGGCCGCGCGGCCGACAAATGGCTGGCCGAAGTGGTGCGCTGGACCTGGAAGGTCAAGCTCTATACGCACCTGGAGACCGACCTCTTCGGCGAGCTGCGCGACGCCGCCGAGGACGAGGCGATCAGCGTCTTCGCGCGCAACCTGCACGACCTGCTGCTGGCCGCCCCGGCCGGCCCGCGCGCCACCCTCGGGCTCGATCCGGGCCTGCGCACCGGCTGCAAGGTCGCCGTGGTCGATGCCACCGGCAAGGTCCTGGAGACCGCCACCGTCTACCCGCACGCGCCGAAGAACGACTGGGACGGCACCCTCGCCGTGCTCGCCAGGCTCTGCGCCAAGCATGGCGTCGACCTGATCGCGATCGGCAACGGCACCGCCAGCCGCGAGACCGACAAGCTCGCGGGCGACCTGATCGCCAAGGTCCCGGGCCTCAAGCTGACCAAGGTGATGGTCAGCGAGGCCGGCGCCTCGGTGTATTCCGCCTCGGAGCTGGCGGCCAAGGAATTCCCCGGCCTCGACGTTTCGCTGCGCGGCGCGGTGTCCATCGCCCGCCGCCTGCAGGACCCGCTGGCCGAGCTGGTGAAGATCGATCCGAAATCCATCGGCGTCGGCCAGTACCAGCACGACGTCTCCCAGCTCAAGCTGGCGCGCTCGCTGGACGCGGTGGTGGAAGACTGCGTGAACGCCGTCGGCGTCGATCTGAACACCGCCTCCGCCGCCCTGCTGGCGCGGATCTCCGGGCTCAACGCGACGCTGGCGCAGAACATCATCGCGCACCGCGACGCGCATGGCGCCTTCGCCAGCCGCGACGACCTTAAGAAGGTCCCGCGCCTGGGCGAGAAGACCTACGTGCTGGCCGCCGGCTTCCTCCGCGTTATGAACGGCGACAACCCGCTGGACGCCTCGGCCGTACACCCGGAAACCTATCCGCTGGTGCAGCGCATCGCCGCCGACACCGGCCGCGACATCCGCTCGCTGATCGGCGATTCGAGCTTCCTCAAGCGCCTCGACCCGAAAGCCTTCACCGACGAGTTCTTCGGCCTGCCGACCGTCACCGACATCCTCCGCGAACTGGACAAGCCCGGCCGCGACCCGCGCCCGGAGTTCAAGACCGCGACCTTCCAGGACGGCGTCGAGAGCCTCAACGACCTGCAGCCGGGCATGCTGCTCGAGGGCGTGGTGACCAACGTCACCAACTTCGGCGCCTTCGTCGACATCGGCGTGCACCAGGACGGGCTGGTGCACATCAGCGCGCTGGCGGAAAAGTTCGTCAAGGACCCGCGTGAAGTGGTCAAGGCCGGCGACGTGGTCAAGGTCAAGGTGATGGAAGTGGACATCCCGCGCAAACGCGTCGGCCTGTCCATGCGCCTGGGCGACACGCCGGGCGAGAAGGTCGAAGGCCCGCGCGGCGGCCAGGGGCGCGGCAATCGCCCGGCGCCGGCCGCGCGCAACGAGCCCAAGGCGGCCGCTGCGGCGCCCAACGCGGCGATGGCGGCGCTGTTCGCCAACGCCAAGCAACTGAGGAAGTAGGCATGACCCGACAAGTCGAAGCGGTGGGCAGCAGCAGCGCCTTCGGGCGCCTGCTCGGGCTGGAGATCATCAAGGCCGAGGCCGGCGAGGCGCGCCTGCGCCTGCGCATGCACGAAGGCCTGAGCAACGTGCGCGGCATGCTGCACGGCGGCGCGCTGTTCTCGCTGATCGACACCGCCATGGGCCAGGCCAGCCACAGCCTGTTCGGTGGCGAAGCCGCCGCGGTGACGCTGGAGAGCAAGATCAACTACATCCGCGGCGTGAGCGAGGGCGAAGTGCTCTGCCGCGCCTGGGTGGTGCATGCCGGCAAGCGCACCCAGGTGATCGAGGCCGAGGTGCACCAAGGCGATAAACTGATCGCCAAGGCGCAGTCGACCTTTGCCGTCCTCTGAGTCGGCGGCGCCGGTCGCCGCCACCCCACTTCACGGCCAGACGTCGACGTCACCGTTCCTCCCCTTGTAGAGCGAAAGGCCCACCCCCATATTGGGGCGACCGTCGCGTGAAGGAATTGCAATCTTGAGCGAGCTTTTGACCCGCCGCCTGGCCCTGCTAGGCGCGCCCGCCCACCTGTCGCTGCTCACCCGCAGCCTGCATGGCATCGAACGCGAGACCCTGCGCGTCGATCACGACGGCCGCCTGGCGAAGACCGCGCACCCGGCCGCGCTGGGCTCGGCGCTGACCCATCCGCAGATCACCACCGACTATTCCGAGGCGCTGCTGGAGTTCATCACCCCGGCCGAAGCCGACCCGCGCGCGACCCTCGCCGACCTCGAGGCGATCCATCGCTTCGCCGCCAGCCAGCTCGACGGCGAATACCTGTGGAGCCCGTCGATGCCCGGCGCACTGCCGGAAGAAGCGCAGATTCCCATCGCCGAATACGGCGACTCGCTGATCGGCCGCCTCAAGCACGTCTACCGCAAGGGGCTGGCGCTGCGTTACGGCAAGACCATGCAGTGCATCGCCGGGATTCACTACAACTTCTCCCTGGCCGACGAGGTCTGGCCGCTGCTACAGGCCGACGAAGTGCCCGACGACACGCGCAGCGCGCGCGACTACCAGTCGGCGCGCTACATCGCCCTGGCGCGCAACTTCCGCCGCTACAGCTGGCTGCTGATGTACCTGTTCGGCGCCTCGCCGGCGCTGGACGCGAACTTCCTCCGCGGCCGTCCGCACGCCCTGGAACGCTTCGACGACGACACCCTCTACCTGCCTTGGGCGACCAGCCTGCGGATGAGCGACCTGGGCTACCAGAGCAGCGCCCAGTCCGGCCTGACGCCCTGCTACAACGACCTGCCCAGCTACATCGAGAGCCTGCGCACCGCAGTGGCGACGCCCTACCCGCCGTACGCCGAGGTCGGCACCAAGCGCGATGGCGAGTGGCTGCAGTTGAACACCAACATCCTGCAGATCGAGAACGAGTACTACTCGACGATCCGCCCGAAACGCGTGACCTACACCGGCGAACGACCGATCCAGGCGCTCAGCGCCCGCGGCGTGCAGTACGTCGAAGTGCGCTGCCTGGACATCAACCCGTTCCTGCCGCTGGGCATCGACCTCGCCGAAGCGCGCTTCCTCGACGTGTTCCTGCTGTTCTGCGCGCTGGAAGACAGCCCGCCGCTGGATGGCAGCCACTGCCAGGGCTGCACCGACAACTTCCTCAGCGTGGTCAAGCAGGGTCGGCGCCCGGGCCTGCTGCTGCGCGGCGAAGACGACCAACCGGTCGAGCTGAAGACCTGGGCGAACGCGTTGCTGCAACGCTTCGAGGCGATCGCCGAACTGCTCGATGCGGCCAGCGGCAGTGACGAGCATCGCCAGTCGCTGCAGGCGCAGCGCGGCAAGATCGCCGACCCCGACTCGACGCCGTCGGCGCGGGTGCTGCGCGAAATGCGCGAGCGCCAGGAAAGCTTCTCGGCCTTCGCCCTGCGCCTGTCGCGCGAGCATGACGGCTACTTCCGCAGCCATCCGCTGAATGCGCAAGAGCAGGCGCGCTTCGAGAAACTGGCCGCCCAGTCCATCGCCGACCAGGCCGAACTGGAGCAGACCCAGGTGGGCGACTTCGACACCTTCGTCGGCGCCTACCAGGCGAGCATCCTCGGCCTGAGCCACTGACGCCGGACTGCGTCCACCCTACGACACCCATAGCAGGGTGGATCAGACCGTAGGGTGGGCGCTCACGGGCCGCACGAACCGTAGGGTGGGTTAGCGGCATCGCACGACATCTCAGCCCTCCCCGACTCCCCCGCCGCGTAACCCACCGGGCGGAGCCCCGCCCAGCCCCGCAAGACGGATGCAACGCGTCCCGGGTTTCGTCCTCAGCGCGGGCGGATGCCGTCGAGAATCAGCGCCTGCAGGCTGCCCAGCACTTCCTCGAAGAAATCCGGGTCGCTCAGCGTGCGGCCGGTGATGGACTCCACCTGGACGCGGAAATCCGCGTAGTGCTGGGTCGTCGCCCAGAGCGAGAAGATCAGGTGATAGGGGTCGATAGGCGCCAGCCGGCCGGACTCGCTCCAGCGGCGGATCACCTCGGTCTTGGCGTGCACCAGGTCGCGCAGTTCGTGCTCCAGCTCGCCGCGCAGCAGCGGCGCGCCCTGGATGATCTCCAGGCAGAACAGCCGCGACGCCGCCGGCTCGTCGCGCGACAGTTCGAGCTTGAGGCGGATGTAGCCGCGGATCGCCTCCAGCGGCTCCATCTCCACGCTCAGTGCGCGCAGCGGTGCCAGCCAGACGCTCATCAGTTGATGCAGCACCGCCAGGTAGAGGTCTTCCTTGCTGCCGAAGTAGTACAGCAGGTTGGTCTTGGAGACGTCGGCGCGGGCAGCGATCTGGTCGACGCTGGTGCCGTGCAGGCCGAACTGCGAGAACAGCGCGATGGCCGCCTCGGTGATCGCCGCGCGCTTGCTTTCCATCTGCCGCTCGCGCCGCGCCAGGGTCGCCGCGCTGGCCGTGCGCGACGCCTTCTTGCGTATCGCCGGCGCGTGCTCGGCGCCGGACGGGTGGTCCTGGGTCATGCGGCCCTCCTGTTCGGCCAAAAGCGCCTGGGCGAGGCGCCGGGCGGGGGCCGCCACCATAGCCAAAACGGCGGGGACTGTCAGGCCGGCTGAATGCGACCGGCTTGACGGTGGTCATGGACAAACCCGGATTCGTGCGTCTTTTTCGGGCGGCGCGCACAAACCAGGTGCTCTATAGCAGACCATTTGGTCCACTCTAACGCGAAGGTTTAACCCAACCTCCTGTTTTCGCTGGATTTTCCTTTTCTGGCACAGTCCATGCTCTCTCCCCTGCGACACATCGCCGCGAGCAGGCGCCGTGATCATGCCGGCATCGCTCGCCAAAACGCGCAATCAAGGGGTTATCGTTATGAAAGTTGGCGTCTTCATTCCCATCGGCAACAACGGCTGGCTGATCTCCGAAACCGCCCCGCAGTACATGCCGACCTTCGAGCTGAACAAGCAGATCGTCCAGCGCGCCGAGCACTACGGCTTCGATTTCGCCCTGTCGATGATCAAGCTCCGCGGTTTCGGCGGTAAGACCGAATTCTGGGAGCACAACCTCGAATCCTTCACCCTGATGGCCGGCCTCGCCGCCGTCACCAGCAAGATCCAACTGTTCGCCACCGCCGCCACCCTGACCCTGCCGCCGGCCATCGTCGCGCGCATGGCCTCGACCATCGACTCGATCTCGGGCGGCCGCTTCGGCGTCAACCTGGTCACCGGCTGGCAACGCCCGGAGTACTCGCAGATGGGCATGTGGCCGGGCGACGAGTTCTTCTCAACCCGCTACGAGTACCTCGGCGAGTACGCCCAGGTCCTGCGCGACCTGTGGAGCACCGGGCACAGCGACCTGAAGGGCAAGTACTTCACCATGGAAGACTGCCGCGTCAGCCCGAAACCCCAGGCCGACATGAAGATCATCTGCGCCGGCTCCAGCGACGCCGGCATGGCCTTCTCAGCGCAGTACGCCGACTACAACTTCTGCTTCGGCAAGGGCGTGAACACCCCCGCCGCCTTCGCCCCGGCCACCCAGCGCCTGCTCGCGGCCACCGCCAAGACAGGTCGCGAGGTCAACTCCTGCGTGCTGTTCATGGTCATCGCCGAGGAAACCGAGGCCACCGCCCGCGCCAAGTGGGAGCTGTACAAGGACGGCGCCGACCAGGAAGCGCTGAAGTGGCTGGGCGACCAGGCCGCGGTGGACACCCGCTCGGGAAGCGACACCAACGTGCGGCAGATGTCCGACCCGACCTCGGCGGTGAACATCAACATGGGCACCCTGGTGGGCTCCTTCGAGCAGGTCGCGAAGATGCTCGACGAAGTGGCGGCGGTGCCGGGCACCGAGGGCGTGATGCTGACCTTCGACGACTTCATCGAGGGCGTCGAGAAGTTCGGCCAGCGCATCCAGCCGCTGATGAAGAGCCGCAGCGCCGTCGTGGAAACCCTGAAGGAGATCGCCTGATGAGCGAGAAAAGCGTATCCGGCTACGAACTGCCGGTGGACGCCAGCGCGCCTCTGATCCTGCCGGCACGCCCGGAACCCCTGCAGCTGCGGCCCAGCCAGACTGCGCTGATCGTGGTCGACATGCAGAACGCCTATTCGACCCTCGGCGGCTACCTCGACCTCGCCGGCTTCGACGTCTCCTCCACCGGCCCGGTGATCGAGAAGATCCAGGTCGCCCTCGACGCCGCGCGCGCCGCCGGCGTGCAGGTGATCTTCTTCCAGAACGGCTGGGACAAGGACTACGTCGAGGCGGGCGGCCCCGGCTCGCCGAACTGGCACAAGTCCAACGCGCTGAAGACCATGCGCCGGCGCCCCGAACTGCAGGGTACCCTGCTCGCCAAGGGCGGCTGGGACTATGACCTGGTCGACCAGCTGAAGCCGCTGCCAGGCGACATCGTGATGCCGAAGCCACGCTACAGCGGCTTCTTCAACACGCCGTTGGACAGCATCCTGCGCGCCCGCGGGATCAAGAACCTGGTGTTCACCGGGATCGCCACCAACGTCTGCGTCGAATCGACCCTGCGCGACGGTTTCTTCCTCGAATACTTCGGCGTGGTCCTCGCCGACGCGACCCACCAGGCCGGCCCGCCGTCGGCCCAGGAAGCGGCGCTGTTCAACATCGAGACGTTCTTCGGCTGGGTGTCCTCGGTCGACGACTTCTGCACCACGCTCAAGCAACCGAATCATTAACCGAGGTCGTTCAGAAGCGTAGCGAGCGAAGGACGGGCAAGGCGGAGAAAACCGAGGACGCGGAGTTTACGAGCTGTAAATGAGCAGTCCGAGGTTTTCTCCAACGCAGCCCGCCCGAGCGCAGCAGCTTCTGAGCGATCTCTGAAAACCAGGAAGCCTTGCCATGCCCAAACAATCGATCATCCCGCCGGGAACCGGCAAACCCCTCGCCCCCTACGTGCCGGGTTCGCTGGCCGACGGCATCCTCTACGTCGCCGGCACCCTGCCGCTGGACAAGGACGCCAACGTGGTCCACGTCGGCAACGCCACCGAGCAGACCCGCCACGTGCTGGAAACCATCAAGGGTGTCGTCGAGGCCGCCGGCGGCAGCATGGACGACGTCACCTTCAACATGATCATGCTCAAGGACTGGGCCGACTACGCGGCGATCAACGCCGTCTACGCCGAGTACTTCGCCGGCGAGAAGCCGGCGCGCTACTGCATCCAGTGTGGCCTGGTGAAACCCGAGGCACTGATCGAGATCGCCTCGATCGCCCACGTCGGCAAGTGATGCGCTGCCCGGATGCGCCTGAGCGGCGCATCCGGCGGCTCGAGGACCCTCCATGCACTACGAAATCCACGGCAATCCCGACGCCGGGCAGACCGTCCTGCTGTCCTCCGGCCTTGGCGGCTCGGCGGGCTACTGGACGCCGCACCTGGCTGTGCTCGGCGAACGTTTCCGGGTGATCAGCTACGACCAGCGCGGCACCGGGCGCAGCCCCGCCGAGCTGCCCGAGGGCTACTCCATCGCCGACATGGCCGACGACGTGCTGGCCCTGGCCGACGACCTCGAACTGACCCAGTGCGCCTTCGTCGGCCATGCCCTCGGCGGCCTGGTCGGCCTGCAGGTCGCCCTGCAGCGCCCCGGCCTGATCCGCCGCCTGGTGCCGATCAACGCCTGGGCCGCGCCCAACGCCCACAGCGCGCGCTGCTTCGACATGCGCATCGCGCTGCTGAAGAACACCGGCCCCGCCGCCTACGTGGCCGCGCAACCGATCTTCCTCTACCCGCCGAGCTGGATCGTCGCCAACGAAGAACGCCTCGAAGCGGACCTGGCCCACGCCCTCGCGCACTTCCCCGGTGAGGCCAACACCCTGCGGCGGATCGCGGCGCTGCGCGCCTTCGACATCTCCGCGCGCCTGACCGAGATCGACGTGCCGACGCTGGTCATGGCCAGCCGCGACGACAGCCTGGTGCCCTGGACACAGTCCGTGGCCCTGGCCGAAGGCCTGCCGAACGCCCGCCTGGACGTGCGAGACTTCGGCGGCCATGCCTTCAACCTGACCGAACAAGCGGCGTTCGAGGCCAGCCTGCTGGACTTCCTCCAGCAAGCGGACTGAAACGCCCGGAGAACACCATGAGCCTTGCACTCGACGAAAAAGCCCTCGCCAGCCTGTTCAGCGAAGCCCGCACTCACGGCAGCTGGCGCGACCAGCCGGTGAGCGACGATCAGCTGGCCGAACTCTATGCACTGACCCGCATGGGCCCGACCTCGGCCAACTGCAGCCCGGCGCGTTTCGTCTTCGTGCGCAGCGCCGAAGGCAAGGAAAAGCTCAAGCCGACACTGTCCTCGGGCAATCTGGAAAAGACCATGAGCGCGCCGGTGACGGTGATCGTCGCCTACGACCGCGAATTCTACGAAGCGCTGCCGCGCCTGTTCCCGCATGGCGACGCGCGCAGCTGGTTCACCTCCAGCCCGGAATTCGCCGAACAGACCGCGCTGCGCAACAGCTCGATGCAGGCCGCCTACCTGATCCTCGCCGCCCGCGCGATGGGCCTGGATACCGGGCCGATGTCGGGCTTCGACCGCGCCAAGCTCGACGCTGCCTTCTTCGCCGGGAGTACCTGGACCGCCAACCTGCTGATCAACCTCGGCTATGGCAACCCGGAGAAACTTTACCCGCGCCTGCCGCGCCTGGCCTTCGACGAAGCCTGCACGCTCGCCTGACCGACTCGCCCCGCGGGGCAAGGAGAACCTCATGCTCAGCCATTCCCTCGCCGCCTGCGCCAACGACCGGCCGCCGCTCGTGCTCAAGCACGACTATCGCGACGCCATGGCGCGCCTGGGCGCCGCGGTGAACGTGATCACCACCGACGGCCCCGGCGGGCGCGCCGGCTTCACTGCCTCGGCGGTGTGCAGCGTGACCGACGAACCGCCGACCCTGCTGGTCTGCCTCAACCGCGGCGCCTCGGTCTACGACGCCTTCCTGGCCAACGGCGTGGTCTGCGTCAACGTCCTCGCCCACGGCCAGGAAGCGCTGTCCAACCTGTTCGGCGGCAAGACCTCGATGGCCGAGCGCTTCGCCGCCGCGCAGTGGGGCGAACTGGCCAGCGGCGCACCGGTACTCGAAGGCGCGCTGGTCTCCTTCGATTGCCGCGTCGCCGAAACCACCCGGGTCGGCACCCACGACATCCTGTTCTGCGAAGTGCTCGCCATCCGCCACGGCGAACCGGGCAAGGGCCTGATGTATTTCGAGCGGGCCTACCACGGCCTGGGCATTTGACACGACGCAGCCTGGGCAACCTGTAGGGTGGATCGCGCCTTATCGATCCACCTTACGGGGTTCACCTCCTACGCCGCCTCGCGCCGTGCACGTGCCCGGCGGGGGAAGACGGCATCTACGATCCGGACACCTCGCCCGCGTCCACCCCGATGCCGCGCAGAATCAGCCCCTGGACACTGGCCAGGGCCTGCTCGAAGAACGCCGGATCGTCCAGCGTGCGCCCGGTGATCGACTGCACCTGGACCGAGAAATCGGCGTAATGCTGGGTCAGCGCCCAGAGCGAGAAGAACAGGTGATGCGGGTCCACCGGCTGCAACCGGCCGTCGGCGACCCAGGCGCGAACCACCCCGGCCTTGGCATCCACCAGTTCGCGCAGAGTTCCTTCCAGCGCCGGTTTCAGCAACGGCGCCCCCTGGATCATCTCCAGACAGAACAGCCGCGACGCCTGCGGGTGGTCGCGCGAGTTGATCATCTTCAGGCGGATGTACTGGGCGATCGCCTCGGCCGGGTCCTGCTCCGCGCCGATCGCGCGCAGCGGCGCCAGCCAGAGGTCGAGCAGCTCGCTCAGCAGATCGATGTACAACTCCTCCTTGGAGGCGAAGTAGTACAGCAGGTTGCTCTTCGACAGGCCGGCGAGGCTGGCGACCTGATCCAGACTGGTTCCGTGCAGCCCGTAACGCGAAAACAGATCCAGCGCGGCCGCCTGGATCGCCTCCTGCTTGGGTGTTCCGGGTAGGCTCTTTTTACTCACCGTCGAACTTCCTTCGCTGCGGAAAGTTCACCACCGAAGAGGCGACGAAGTTATGGGAACGCACCCGTTGAATAACCCACATCACGCCGCGCAACAACCCTTTTAAAATGCGGGTTAATTATTTACGACGCAATGCGCCGAGCGATCACCCCGCACAAAACAGGGCAGGCAATACTTTGGTGCGCGGCGGTCCCAATGCGGTGCACCGCCACCCCGACGACGGCGCGGCAAAACGCCGCCAACCTCGCCTTTAAAACCAGATAAATCAAACAGATATGCGTTTTTGTCCATTTGGTCAAAATTGGCATACCGGTTGCTATTCAAAGAGGCGGCAACATTATTAGAAAAGCAACTCGAATAGCCTTAGTCGTGCACTTTTAAGTTCACGTAACTTCAGCTGCCCTCGATCAACTTTCCCACGACCGGAGAGTAGAAATGACGCTGTTGTATGTGCCCATCATCGACCTCGAACCCTATTTCGAAGGCACTCCGGAAGGGAAACAGAAAGTTGCCAGGGCGGTGGATCAGGCCTGCCGGGATATCGGCTTCCTGATCATCAAGAAACACCGGATTCCCCGCGAACTCATCGAGCGCGTATCGCGCCTGAGCCACGCCTTCTTCGACCTGCCGCTGGCGGAAAAACGCAAGGTCGACCGCCCGCGTCCGGACCAGGTGCGCGGCTTCTCCGCGGTGGCCGAGGAGAGTCTCTCCTACAGCACCGGCGAGGCGGCGCCGGGCGACCTCAAGGAATCCTTCTCGGTCGGCCCGAGCAACGTGCCCGACGAGCCCTACTACAACGGCGCGGACGCCGGCCCGCACTTCGCGCCGAACGTCTGGCCGGGCACCCTGCCGGGCTTTCGCGAAGCCTATGAAGAATACTTCGCCGCGATGAGCGAACTGGCGCTGCACATGATGCGGCTGTTCGCCCTCGCCCTGGAGTTGCCCGAGCACTACTTCGACGACAAGGTCGACCGCCACATCAGCATGTTCCGCGTGCTCAGCTACCCGCGCCTGACGCAGCCGCCCGAGGACGGCCAGTTCCGCGCCAGCCCGCACAGCGACTACGGCAGCATGACCATCGTGCTGCCGGACGCCGGCGGCCTGCAGGTGCGCAACAAGGCCGGCGAATGGGTCGACGTGCCCTTCGAGCCGGACGGCTTCGCGGTGAACATCGGCGACCTGATGATGCAGTGGACCAACGACCGCTGGATCTCCACCGTGCACCGGGTGATCGTTCCCGAGCTGGAGCAGCCGAGCAACGCGCGGCGCCAGTCGCTGGTGTTCTTCCACCAGCCCAACTACGACGCCCTCGTCGAATGCCTGCCGAGCTGCCTCGCCGACGGCGAGACGGCGAAGCACGCACCGATCAGCTCCGGCGATCACCTGCGCTCGAAGTTCGTCAAGCAGACCACCTTCGGCGGCACCAAGAGCGAGGTTGCGTAAGCCATGGCCACGCTCTCCTACGTTAACGTCTTCGCCCGGGACGTGGTCGCCCTCAGCGGCTTCTACCAGAAGGTGTTCGGCTTCGCCGAGATCGAGGCGATCCGCTCGCCGATCTTCCGCGGGCTCGACACCGGCAAGTCGTGCCTGGGCTTCAACGCGCCGGACGCCTACGAACTGCTCGGCCTCGCCGACCAGGCCGAGACCCGCGGCATCAAGTTCCTGCTGAACATCGACGTCGACAGCCAGGCGGACGTCGACCTCCGGGTACCGCTGGCCCTGGAGGCCGGCGCGACGCTGATCAAGGCGCCCTACACCACCTATTACAACTGGTACCAGGCGGTGCTGCTCGACCCCGAAGGCAACGTGTTCCGGATCAATTTCATGCTGTAGGGCCGCGCAAACGCTCGACAGCGCACATTTCGTCCCCTCTCCCATTCATGGGAGAGGGTTAGGGAGAGGGCGGTTTTCCCCTCTCCCCCAGCCCCTCTCCCGTAAACGGGAGAGGGGAGGAATGCACACCACCTTCACTCCCGGAGACGACGCAATGCACAAATGGATTCAGAGAAGCCTCTACAGCGCCGTGCTGGTCAGCGTGGCCGGCGTTGCGATGGCCGATGACGGCTTCACCCTGGAAGGCCCGCCGAAGATCGCGATGATCTACTTCGATGCGAAGAACGATGGCGGCTGGACCCAGGCCTTCGACGAGGCACGGGTGAAGATCGAGAAGGAGCTGGGGCAGAAGATCCAGTTCGTCGAAAAAGTCCCGGAGAGCGCCTCGGCGATCAAGCCGGCGGCCGAGCGCTTCATCTCGCGCGGCGCCAACATCGTCATCGGCACCGCCTTCGGCTACTCCGACACCTTCAAGGAACTGGCCGAGAAATACCCCAAGGTGGCCTTCCTCAACGGTTCCGGCACCACCAACGGGCATAACCTCGAATCCTTCTACGGCCGCACCTACGAAACCCACTACCTGTGCGGCATGGCGGCCGGCGCGGCGTCGAAGACCGGCAAGCTGGGCTTCGTCGCGGCCAACCCGTTCGGCGTGGTCAACTGGACCGTCAACGCCTACGAGATGGGCGCCAAGCAGATGAACCCGAACGCCACCACCACGGTGATCTACACCGGCGCGTGGAACGACCCGGTGAAGGAACGCGCCGCCGCCATGGCGCTGATCGACCAGGGCGCCGATGTCATCGGCCAGCACGTCGACACCCCGACCCCGCAGATCGTCGCCCAGGAGCGCGGCGTGTACGGCACCGGCCACCACCGCGACCTCAGCCAGTTCGCCCCGGATGCGACCATCTGCTCGGCGATCTGGACCTGGGACAAGTTCCTCGTCCCGGAGCTGAAGAAAATCACCGCCGGCAACTGGAAGCCGGCGCCCTACGGTGCCTTCATGACCATCCCCGAGGGCGGCGGCGACATCGCCTTCGGCAAGGTCGGCCTGAGCGAGGAAGCCAAGGCCAAGATCATGGCCGAACGCCAGGCGATCATCGACGGCAAGCACATCTACGCAGGGCCTCTGGTCGACCGCGAAGGCAAGGAACGCGTGCCGGCCGGCAGCGACCTGTCCGACGCCGACCTGTGGAAGATGGACTGGTACGTACCCGGCGTGATCACCCAGAAGTAACCCTCGCCAACGGGGACCGCGCCGCGGTCCCTTTGCCAATGGCTTCGTGCGCGAAGCCATTGGCAAAGCCGCTCCAGAGGTTTCCTCCACGGGCGGCCGCAAGGCTCCCGCTCTGTCCCGAGAATCCAAATGCCCAACGCCCTGCAACTCACCGGCGTCAGCAAGTCCTTCGACGGCTTCAAGGCCCTTTCCGACGCCAGCTTCACCGTCAAATGGGGTGAGGTCCACGCCCTGCTCGGCGAGAACGGTGCCGGCAAATCCTCGTTGATGAACATCGCCGCCGGGCTCTACGCGCCGGAAACCGGCGAGCTGCTGATCGACGACAACAAGGTCCAGCTCAAGGGCCCGGCGGATGCCGCGCGCGAGCGCATCGGCATGGTCCATCAGCACTTCAAGCTGGTGAAGCCGTTCTCCGTGGCCGAGAACATCCTGCTCGGCCTGCCCCGGAGCGAAGGCAGCCACCGCAAGCGCCTGCGCGAGACCGAACGGCTGATCGCCGAGAAGGCCGAGCAGATCGGCTTCTCCATCGACCCGAAGAAGACCGTGGCGGACCTGTCCATCGCCGAGCAGCAGCGCGTGGAGATCCTCAAGGTGCTGCTCGCCGGGGCGAAGATCCTGATCCTCGACGAACCCACCGCGGTGCTCACCGACCAGGAAGGCGAACGCCTGCTGTCCACCGTGCAGGGCCTTGCCCGGCAAGGCGCGGGGGTGATCCTGGTGACCCACCGGATGGCCGACGTGAAACGCTTCGCCGACCGCGTGACGGTGATGCGCGGCGGCCGCACGGTGGAAACCCTCGATCCGCAGCAGGTCTCCATCGCCGACCTGGTCAAGCTCACCGTTGGCGAGTCGCTGCCGGCTCCGGAGCATGCGCGCAGCGAACCCGGCCCGGCGCTGCTGACCGTGCGCGGGCTGAAATCCCCGGAGGTCGGCGGCCGGCGCGTCCTCGACGGCATCGACCTGAGCCTGCGCGGCGGCGAGATCTACGGCATCGCCGGGGTCGGCGGCAACGGCCAGAGCGAGCTGGCCAACGTGCTGATGGGGCTGCCCGAACCCAGCGAGGGCGAGATCGCCCTGGAAGGCTTCGGCGACCTGCGCACCGCCGACATGGACCAGCGCCGCGAACTGCGCATCGCCGCGATCCCCGCCGACCGTTACGGCCTGGCGCTGGCCGGCGGCCTGTCGATCGCCGAGAACTTCGCCATCGGCCAGGTCCACAGCGGCCGCTACGGGCCGTTCTGGCTGCTGCGCGAAGGCCGCGCGCGGGAAGAGACGCAGGCCGCGGTGGAACGCTTCGACGTGCAGGGCGTGCGCAACGTCCGCCAGAAGGCCGCGCTGCTCTCCGGCGGCAACGCGCAGAAGCTGGTGATCGCCCGCGAATTCTCCCGCGAGCCGCGCATCGTCCTCGCCCACAGCCCGAGCCGCGGCCTCGATGTGCGCGCCGGCGCCGCCGTGCACCAGCGCCTGCTGGCTGCACGCGACAGCGGTGCCGCGGTGCTGCTGATCAGCGAGGACCTCGACGAAGTGCTGGCCCTGGCCGACCGCATCGGCGTGATGAGCGCCGGCAGGATCGTCGCCGAATTCGAACGACCCGCCGATCGCCAGGCGATCGGCAAAGCCATGGTGGACCATGTCTGAGCTTTCCAACGCAACCCAACCGACGTCCGCGCCGAAGCGCCAGCCGCTGACCAGCCGCCGCTACGCCCTGGAAATCCGCCAGCAGATGGCCTGGCACTGGCAGGCGCTGATCCTCGCCGTGTCGCTGATCGTCGGCCTGGGCATCTCCGCGGCGATCCTGATCGCCGCCGGCGTCCCCGGCGGCGAGCTGCTCGACGAGTTCGTCATCCTCACCCTGTTCGATGCGCAGAGCCTGCGCGCGGTGCTGTTCCAGGCCGCGCCCATCGTCATGGTCGGCATCGCCGGCTGCCTGGCGTTCCGCGCGCGCTTCTGGAACCTCGGCCTGGAGGGCCAGATGATCTGGGGCGGGATCGCCGCCACGGCCATCTCGCTGTTCGAGGTCGGTCCCGAATCCACCCGCCTGGCGCTGATGTTCGTCGCCGCCACCCTCGCCGGGCTGGCCTGGGCATTGGCGCCGGTGCTGCTCAAGCTGAACCTCAAGGTCAACGAAATCATCTCCACCCTGATGCTCAACTACATCGCCGCCAACTTCCTCCTGCACCTGGTCTACGGCGCCTGGAAGGACCCCAAGGATTCCTT
This sequence comes from Pseudomonas sp. UBA6310, assembly GCF_002438225.1. Classification (NCBI taxonomy): domain Bacteria; kingdom Pseudomonadati; phylum Pseudomonadota; class Gammaproteobacteria; order Pseudomonadales; family Pseudomonadaceae; genus Pseudomonas; species Pseudomonas sp. UBA6310. The sequence continues at coordinate 55,226 of NZ_DJTK01000012.1, forward strand.
CCCCTATTCGCCGCAGTACCGCGCCTTCGAGCGCCTGCCGGAGATGTTCGACGGCTACAGCATGGCGATTCCGCTGGCGGTACTCGTGGCGCTGTTCGCCTGGTGGTTCGTCGGCGTCTGCCGCGCCGGGCTGTACCTGCGCTTCGTCGACGCCAACCCGCGCGTCGCCGACGCGGTCGGCGTCCCGGTGCGCAAGGTGATCGTCGGCACCGTGCTGCTCTCCGGCGGCCTTGCCGGGATCGCCGGCTTCGTCGTCGCCGCCGGTCAGGAAGGCCGCCTGACCCAGGCGTTCTACCAGGGCTACGGCTTCTCCGGGATCCTCATCGCCTTCCTCGCGCGCAACAACCCGCTGGCAGCGACCATCGTCGCGCTGCTGGTGGCGACCCTGTTCGTCGCCGGGCGCAACCTGCAGGTGTTCTACCAGATCCCGTTTTCCATGGTTCAGTTGATCCAGGCGCTGATCGTCATCTGCGTCGCCTCCTCGGACTTCTTCATTCGCCACCGCATCCGCCGCATCGCCGGGAGGGAAAGCTGATGGACCTGCTCGCCAGTTGGCTCGGCAACGTGCCCGATTTCGCCGTGCCCTACGCCCTCGCCGCGCTGGGCCTGATCCTCACCGAGCGCGCCGGCGTGCTCTCGCTCGGCGCCGAGGGCCTGCTGCTGGCCGGGGCGCTGGCCAGCATCGGCACGCAGCTGGCCTTCGGCGTGGCCGGCTTCTCGCTGCTCGCCGGAATGGCCGCTGCCGCGCTGGTGTCGATTCTCTTCGCGGTGATGGTGATCGTCCTGCGGGTCAACCAGGTGATCGCCGGGCTGACCCTGGTGTTCTTCTGCCAGGGTCTCACCAGCCTGCTCGGCACGCTGCTGGAATGGACCAACCAGCCAATCCGCGGGCTGCCCGCACTGGCCCTCTGGCCGCTGTCCGAGCTGCCGCTGGTGGGCAAGCTGTTCCACCAGAACCTGATGGTCTACCTGACCGTGCCGATCTTCCTCGGCGTGGTCTGGTACCTCAACCGCAGCACGTCCGGCCTGCGCCTGCGCGCAGTGGGCGAGAACCCGCAGGCAGCCGACGCCGCCGGCATCCCGGTGCTCGCCTACCGCTTCGCCGCGGTGATGGCCGGCTCGGCGCTGGTCGGCCTGGCCGGCGCCTACATCGCCGTGCTGAGCACCAAGATGTGGATCGCCGACATGAGCGGCGGGCGCGGCTGGATCGCCGTGGCACTGGTGATCTTCGCCCGCTGGTCGCCGTGGAAGGCGCTGGCCGGCGCGGTGCTGTTCGGCTGCATCGAGGCGCTGATCCCGCAACTGGCCGCCGCCGGCGTGCGCCTGCCGCAGTATTTCGTGCTGATGACGCCCTATGCGGTGACCCTCGCCGTGATGATCTGGGTCGCCCTCGGCGGCCGCCAGAACAACGCCCAGCCCGGTGCACTGGGCGAACCCTATGTGCGCGAGGAACGGCGCTGAACGACTGGACCGGGGCACGCATTCTCTTCGCCGGCCGGGCGCAGCACCGCACGGTGGATCGATGAAGCGCGATCCACCCTACGAAAGCGTTGAGTTGCGGATGACGCGCCGATCATAGCCACTGTACCGATCGGCTTTTCGTAGGGTGGATGTCGCTTTTCACATCCACCAGGGGGCAGACCGCACTCTTCCGCAAACTACCCATTACCCACTCCCAGGAGCCCGCATGCGCACCTTCGTCTATGAACAACCGCGCGAGCTGGACGCGGCGCAATTCGCCGATTACCTCGACCCCGGCCGCACCGCAGTCATCTCCATCGACCTGCACCGCGGGCACCTCGACGACTCGCCGGAATGCCCCTGCCCGGCGCCACGCGCACGCGAGCTGGTAGCGCCGGTGGACGCCTTCCACGATCAGGCCCGCGCGCTGGGCGTGCGCGTGGTGCACATCCGCTCGGTGCTGCGCGCCGACGGTTCGGACGACATGAACGGGATTCCGGCAGCCTGGCGGCGAACCTTCCCGCTGCACGTCGGGGAGATTCCCAACCACGCCGAACACGCGCTGGAGGGCTCGATCTGGACCGAATGGGTGACGCGCGTCGAACCGGGCGACCTGATGGTCTCGAACAAGCGCCGGCTGTCGGCCTTCTATCCCACCGACCTGGACTTCCTGCTGCGCAACCAGCGCATCGACACCCTGGTGTTCAACGGCGGCTTCGCCGACTGCTGCGTGCTCAACAGCGCCTTCGAAGCGAACAACCTCAACTACCGGGTGATCGTCCTGCGCGACCTGGTGCGCGGCACCGACGAACACCTGGAGTCCGCGGCGTTCTCGATGGTCTCTCTGCACCTGGGGCTGGTGATGGAGTCGCAGGACCTGCTGCAGGTCTGGCGTGGCTAAACGCACGCTGTCCCAGCGGGTGCTCGCGATGGTGGGCTGAAGCCCACCCTACGCATGACGCCTGGCCGCAGCCGCAGGGTGGGTTAGGCGCACGCTGGAGAGCCGGTCGTACGCCGCCCGTCACGCGCCGTAACCCACCGGACGGTGCCTCGCCGAACCCCGTCCGGGTGATCCAGGCGTGCCGATTGGTGCGCATGGCGCACCCTACGGGATCGTGCGCCGCATCAGCCGTAGGGTGGGTTAGGCGCATTTCGGAGAGTTGGTCGCGCGCCGACCGTCACGCGCCGTAACCCACCGGGCGGAGTCTCGCCTAAGGCCGTCCGGGTGGTCGAGGCGGGAGGATTGGTGCGCATGCCGCACCCTACGGCGTTCCGCTGCGGCGAATGCCGATTCACTTGCGTAGGGTGCGCCGCGCGCACCGCCCTGCCGCCTACAGCGTCTTCTCGAAGATCTTCGAATTGCGCTGGAAGTTGTACAGCGAGGCACGCGCCGCCGGCAGGCGCTCGACGCCGCTGGGCTCGAAGCCGCGCTCGCGGAACCAGTGCGCGGTGCGCGTGGTGAGCACGAACAGGGTCTTCAGGCCGGCCGCCCGGGCGCGTTCCTCGATGCGTTCGAGCAGTTCGTCGCCGCGTCCGCCGTGGCGGTAATCCGGGTTCACCGCCAGGCACGCCAGTTCGCCGGCATCGGAATCGGCGATCGGGTAGAGCGCCGCGCAGGCGATGATCAGGCCGTCGCGCTCGACCAGGCTGAACTGCTCGATCTCGCGCTCCAGCACTTCGCGCGAGCGGCGCACCAGAATCCCCTGCTCTTCCAGCGGCGTGATCAGGTCGATCAGCCCGCCGACATCCTTGATGCTCGCCTCGCGCAATTGCTCGAACTGCTCCTGGTCGACCAGCGTGCCGCCGCCGTCGCGGGTGAACAGCTCGGTGAGCAGCGCGCC
>NZ_DJTK01000039.1:0-26360 GCF_002438225.1 Pseudomonas sp. UBA6310
ATGGCGTTGAGGCCGGCATCGACGAAGGCGTCGAGCAACTCGAAGCTGGTCTTTTCATCGATCGTCCAGCCGAACACGTTGCCGCCGAACACCAGCGGGGCGATTTCCAGGCCGGAATGGCCGAGAGGACGTTTGTTCATCGTTGGACTCCTTGGAAGAAAGGAAGGAACCGCGTACGGCCGGCGGGTCTCTGAACTAGGTTCGAGCCGAGGATAGCGCAAAGATTCTCTCGCCCGGCCGAAGGACGCCTTCGGCCATCCCGGCACTTTCCACGGCGAGGCGCCGGGCATGTTCTGCCGCCGCGGCTCCGCGCCCAGCCATGAGGAGAAGCAGCATGCACATCGATCTTTCGGGCAAACAGGCGGTGGTCAGTGGGTCCACCGGGGGCATCGGGCTGGCCATCGTCGAGGGCCTGGCTGCCGCCGGCGCCCGCGTGGTGGTCAACGGCCGCCATGCGGACAAGGTGGAACAGGCGATCGCCAGGGTCCGCGAGAAACACCCGCAGGCCGACCTGCTCGGTTTCGTCGGCGACCTCGGCAGCGCGGAGGGCTGCGCGGCCCTGCTGGAGAAGCATCCGCACTGCGACATCCTGGTGAACAACCTGGGCGTCTACGGCCCGCAGGACTTCTTCGAGATTCCCGATGCCGAATGGACGCGCTTCTTCGAGACCAACGTGATGTCCGGCGTGCGCCTGGCCCGCAGCTACGTTCCGGGCATGGCCGAGCGCGGCTGGGGCCGGGTGGTGTTCCTGTCCTCGGAATCGGCGCAGAACATCCCGGCGGACATGATCCACTACGGCTTCAGCAAGACCGCGCTGCTGTCGATTTCCCGCGGGCTGGCCAAGCGCATGGCCGGCAGCGGGGTGACGGTGAACGCGGTGCTGCCGGGGCCGACGCTGTCCGAGGGGGTGGGCGAGATGCTCGCCGAGCAGGTCGAGGAGACCGGCAAGTCGCTGGAGGAAGTCGGCGCCGAGTTCGTCCGCACCCAGCGGCCGTCGTCGATCATCCAGCGCCTGGCGACGGTGGAGGAAGTCGCCAACCTGGTCGTCTACACCTGCTCCACCCAGGCCTCGGCCACCAGCGGCGCGGCCCTGCGCGTGGATGGCGGCGTGATCGACGCGTTGGTCTGAGGCAGGTTGCCGAAGGGCGGGCGACCGCAGTCACCAGCGGCGCTGGCCGTGGCTGACGTAGGGTGCGCCGCGCGCACCGATGGGATGACCCGAACGCCAAGCCCCGCCCCGGTGCGCATGGCGCACCCTACAAAAGCCTTCCCGGTCATTTGCCGTAGGGTGCGCCGCGCGCACCGATGGGACGGCCCCGAACGCCAAACCCCGCCCGGTGCGCATGGCGCACCCTACGAGGCTTCCCGGTCATTTGCCGCAGGGTGCGCCGCGCGCACCGATGGGACGGCCCCGAACGCCAAACCCCGCCCCGGTGCGCATGGCGCACCCTACGAGAGTCCTTCCCTGACACATTGGCCGTAGGGTGCGCCGCGCGCACCAATGGGCTTACCCCGAATGCCAAGCCCTGCACGGTGCGCATGGCGCACCCTACGAGAGCGTTCTCTAACGCATTCGCGCCAGCGCGGACTGCAGGTCAGCCGTGGAAGCGGCCGATTTCGTGGCGCAGTTCGTCGGCCAGGCGGTTCAGTTCCTGCGCGGTTTCCGCCAGGTGGGCGACTACTTCGCGCTGTTCGCTGTTGGCCTGGGCGATGCCCTGCAGGTTGGAGCTCAGCGCCGTGGCGGTGCTGCTCTGCTCCTGGGTGGCGGTGGTGATGGCGGCGAACTGCTCGCCCGCCGCCTCGCTCTGCCCGGCGATCTGCGACAGCGCGGCACCGACCTTGGCGTTGAGTTCCAGGCCGCCCTGCATCAACTGGCGACCGTGTTCCATGGTGCTGATGGCGCTGCTGGTCTCGCTCTGGATGCTGCCGATCATGCCGGAGATCTGCTCGGTGGCCTCGCGGGTCCGCGCGGCGAGGTTGCGCACCTCGTCGGCGACCACGGCGAAACCGCGGCCGGCCTCGCCGGCGCGCGCGGCCTCGATGGCGGCGTTGAGCGCCAGCAGGTTGGTCTGCTCGGCGATGGAGGTGATCACCCCGACGATGCCGCCGATTTCCTGCGAGCGCTGACCGAGGGTATCGATCACCGTCGCCGTGCCGTTCAGCGCGCTGGCGATCTGTTCCAGCGACCGCGAGGCCTCGTCCATGCTGCGCAGGCCGATGCGCGTCTGCTGCGCATTGTCGCTGGCCATGCGCTCCGTCTCGCGCATGTTGTCGGCGATGTTCAGCGAGGTGGCGCTGAACTCTTCCACCGCGCCGGCCATGCTGGCGATTTCGCCGGACTGCTGCTCCATACCCTCGTAGGCGCCGCTGGACAGCCCGGACAGCGCGTGGGCGCGGCTGCTCACCTGCAGCGAGGCGCTGCGGATGTGCTCGACCATGTCGGCGAGCGCGCTGCCCATGTGGTTGAAGCTGCTCGCCAGTTCGCCGATCTCGTCGTGGCTGCTGACCGTCATCCGCGCGCTGAGGTCGCCGCCGCCGAGGGCGCGGGCCTGCTGGACCAGCTCGCCGAGCGGACGCAGCTTGCGCCGCAGCAGACCGATCACCAGCGCCGCGGCGATCAGCATCGCCAGCAGGCTGCCAAGGGCCAGCTGGCTGCCGACGTGCCAGGTCACTTCGCGGATTTCCTTCTTCGGCAGGCTGGCGATGACCTGCCAGGGCCCTTCGCTGAAGGGCGCGGCGACGCCGTAGAAGTCCTCGCGGCCGTCGTTGAAGAACTGCCCGCGGCCCGGCTCGCGGGCCAGTTCGGCGGCGCGCGATGCCAGTGCGGCGGGGTCGTTTGCGCCGGCCGGCGGCACCAGCCATTTGCCCTGTTCGTCGAGCAGCGCCAGCGAGCCGGTCTGGCCGATGCGGAAGCGCGCCAGGTTGGCGAACTGCGCGTTCTGCGCGTCGGTGTAGTCGAAGCCGACGAAGAGCACCGCGATGACCTGGCCGCTGGCGTCGCGCACCGGGGTGTACTGGGTCATGTAGAGCCGCTCGAACAGCGACGCGCGGCCGACGTAGCCCTGCCCGGCGAGCAGGCGCTGGTAGGCCGGGTGCGCGTGGTCGAGCACGGTGCCGATGGCGCGGCTGCCGTCCTGCTTGCTCAGCGAGGTGGTGACACGGACGAACTCCGCCCCGTCGCGGACGAACACCGTGGCGGCGCCGGCGGTGAGCTGGCGAAACTCGTCGACCAGGGCGAAGTCGTTGTTCAGCACCTGACCGTTCAGATAGAGCGTCGGTGGGGTCAGCGAGCCGACCGCGACCCGCTCGTCCGCGTGCAGGCTCAGGCCGCTGGCGAAGCGCTTCTCGAACAGGCTGGCGAGGCGCTGGGTGCTCTCGCGCAGGCTGCCGTGGAAGGTCGCCAGTTGATCGGCGAGCAGGCGCGCCTCGCTGGCCAGGTGCTGCTCACGGGTGGCGAAGTTGGCGCTATCCAGCGAACGCAGCGCGAACAGCGTGCTGGCACCGATCATCACCACGAGAATGAGGGCCAATGCCACGGCGAGCTGCCAGGCTATGCGGGACTTGGGTTGCGACATGTGATCTCTCGCTGCGAATGACGGGCGCCGGAGGGTGCCAGGCACCCTGTTATTCGGCGGGCGGCGAGATTACTTGAGTCCACTACTGCGGTATAGCGACGCACAGGAGCCCGGCAAGAAGAGCTCGCAACGCCGGTCCGCCGGGCCACGGCGGCAACGGAGGAGCCCACCCTGCGATCCTCGGCAGAACGCGCCGATCAGCCGATCACCCGAATCGGCGCGTCCGCGGCCCAGGCCTGGATGTCTTCGATCATCTGGCCGTAGAACACCCGGTAGTTGGCCTCGCTGACGTAGCCGACGTGCGGCGTGGCGAGGACGTTGTCGAGGTGGCGGAACGGGTGATCGGCGGGCAGCGGCTCCTCGTCGAAGACGTCCAGCGCGGCGCCGGCCAGACGTTTTTCCTGCAGCGCGGCGATCAACGCCGCTTCGTCGACGATCGGCCCGCGGGCGGTGTTCACCAGGTACGCCGTGGGCTTCATCCAGCCCAGCGCCTGCGCGTCGACCAGGCCCCTGCTGCGCGGGCCGAGCACCAGGTGCACGGTGAGCACGTCGGCCTGCTCGAGCAGGGTGCGCTTGTCGACGTACTCGACGCCCAGCGCCGCCGCGCGCTCGGCGGTGAGGTTCTCGCTCCAGGCGATGACGCGCATGCCGAACGCCTGGCCGTAGCCGGCGATGCGCTGGCCGATGGCGCCCAGGCCGAGGATGCCGAGGGTCTTGCCGTACAGGTCGCGGCCCAGCCCGACCTGCCAGCCGCCATTGCGCAACGAGGCGGCCTCGGCCAGCAGGTTGCGTCCCAGCGCCATGATCAACGCCCAGGTCAGTTCCGGCGCCGCCTGCTTGTAGCTGTCGGTGCCGCAGACCTGGATGCCGCGGCGCGTGGCGCTGGCGAGGTCGAGGGCGGCATTGCGCATCGCCCCGGTGACCAGCAGCCTGAGGCGCGGCAGGCCGGCCAGCAGGGCGTCGTCGAAACGGGTGCGTTCGCGCATCACGCAGATCACCTCGAACGGGGCGAGCCGCTCGATCAGCGTGGCGGTATCCGCCGGGTAGTCGTGCAGGAAGCTCACCTCGCCGATGCCCTCGAGCACCGACCAGTCCACCACGTCGCGGGCCACGTCCTGCCAGTCGTCGATCACCGCGATGCGCACCTTTGCCGAACTCATTGCTCACCTCTCGCTCAGGGAAAAATTACCGCCCGCTGGCGGCCGTCAGGCTGATCCGGGTGATCTCCGAGGGCGCGCCGAAACGCAGCGGCGGCCCCCAGTATCCCGTGCCCCGGCTGATATAGACCTGCAGCGTGCCGAGCCGGTGCAAGCCGGCGACCCAGGGTTGCTGCAGCCGAACGAAGTGCATCCACGGCCAGAACTGGCCGCCGTGGGTATGCCCGGAGAGCTGCAGGTCGAAGCCGGCATCCAGCGCCGCCGGCGCCGAGCGCGGCTGGTGCGCCAGCAGCAGGCGGACGACACCCTCGGGCGCGCCCTCCAGCGCGGCGAGCGGATCGCTGCGGTGGCTCGGTTCGTACATGCCCGCCGAATAGTCGGCGATACCGGCGAGCAGCAGTTCGGCATCGTTCTGGCGGATCAGCACATGCTCGTTGAGCAGCACCGTCAGGCCCAGGCGGCGCAGTTCGGCGATCCAGGCCGGCGCGCCGGCGTAGTACTCGTGATTGCCGGTGACGACGAAGGTACCGTGCCGCGCGCGCAGCTCGGCCAGCGGCGCGATGTGTTCGCGCAGCTGCGCCACGCTGCCGTCGACCAGGTCGCCGGTGATGGCGATCAGGTCCGGCTTCAAGCCGTTGGCGCGCTTGACCATCGCCTCGATGTAGCCACGGCGGATGGTCGGGCCGACGTGGATGTCGCTGAGCTGGACGATGGAGAAACCCTCCAGCCCGGCGGGCAGGTTGGGCACCGCGATACTGACGTCGCGCACCGCCGCCGTGCGCCGCGCGTTGAACAGGCCGATCAGCGTGACCAGCGCCACGCCGAGCAGCACCGCCTCGGCGGAGTGCTCGGCGAAGCCGGCCGGGTCGTGGCCGATCAGCACCAGCACCGCCACCACCAGCGCGCGCAGCAGCGAGAACACCGCCAGGCTGGAGAAGATTCCCATCAGCATCAGCCCGCTCCAGCCGAGCCAGCGCCAGCGCAGCCCGGAGGCGCGAAAGCCCAGCGGCAGCAACGCACAGGATGCCGCCAGCAGGCTCCAGGCCAGGAGGCGGCCCGGCAGTTCCAGCGGCAGGTAGGGGATCAGCGAGGCGCCAACCAGCAGGTGCAGCACGAACAGGATGGAGAACATGGTCAGACGCGAACGCAGCATGGGCGCGAATACCTCGACGCAGACGGAGTGGGGCATAGAGTCGCACGTCCCGAGCCGCGGCGGCAGCGCAAATCGCCGCCGCGCGCGCCCGGTTAGGCGGCGAGCGCCGAAGGATGCCACCATGTGCGCCTCCATCGCCGGCCCGGGCCCGCCATGAAAGTCCATTCCGAAGAACTGCAGCACTTCGTCGCCGTTGTCGAAAGCGGCTCCCTCAGCGCCGCCGCCCAGCTTCTGGGCCTTACACCCTCGGCCCTCAGCCGCTCGCTGTCGCGCCTCGAGCAGAAGCTCTCCACCACCCTGCTCAACCGCACCACGCGGCGCATGGAGCTGACCGAGGAAGGTCGCTTCTACCTGGAAAACGCCAAGGCCATCCTGCAGCAGATGGAAGCGCTGGAAGAACGCCTCGCGCTGCGCCGGCAGACACCTTCGGGTCGCCTGCGCATCGACGCGGCCTCGCCGTTCATGCTGCACGCGGTGGTCCCGCACCTCGGCGAGTTCCGCCGCCTGTACCCGGACATCCAGTTGGAACTGAGCAGCAACGACCTCAATATCGACCTGATCGAGCAGCGCACCGACGTGGCCATCCGCATCGGCGCGCTGAGCGACTCGACCCTGCACGCCCGCCCGCTGGGTGCCGCGCCACTGAACCTGGTGGCGAGCCCCGACTACCTCGCCCGCCATCCGGCCCCCACCCGCGTCGACGCGCTGCGCGAGCATTCGCTGATCGGCTTCACCCAGCCGGAAAGCCTCAACCTCTGGCCGCTGCTGCACGACGGCGGCAACCAGTGGCCGATCACCCCGGACATCGCCGCCTCCAGCGGCGAAACCGTGCGCCACCTGGCGCTCGCCGGCCAGGGCATCGCCTGCATCGCCAGCTTCATGAGCGACGCCGACATCGCCGCCGGCCGCCTGATCCGCCTGCTCCCCGAGCACATGAGCGACTACCGCCAGCCGATCCACGCGGTGTACTACCGCAACTCGCAACTGGCGCTACGCATCCAGTGTTTCCTGGATTTCATTCAGGAGCGCCTGCAACCGGCGCGACCCTGACGATGGAGGTTCGTCGGCCGCGCTGACGCGCCGCCGCCCTTCTGAAGCGCGTCGCCCTCGGCTACGCGGCGAACGCGTCCCTCAGGTAATCGACGAACGCCTTCACCACCAGCGACGACTGGCGGTGCTGCGGGTAGACCGCGTAGACCTTGCTCTGCGGCGGACCGAAGCGTTGCAGCAGCGGCACCAGCCGGCCGTCGGCGAGGGCTTCGCCGATGATGAAGGTGGGCAGGCAGGCGATGCCCAGGCCGGCGATGGCGGCGTCGCGGATCAGCTCGCCGTTGTTCACCCGCAAACGGCCGCTCAACGGAAAGCCCTGCGCCTTGCCGTTGATCTGGTAACTCCATTCGACGTTCTTGCCGTGCCCGTAGAGCAGGCACTCGTGGTCGCGCAGGTCGGCGGGGGTCTGCGGCGCGCCGCGCTCGGCGAGGTAGCCCGGGCTGCAGCAGGTGACGATTTCCAAGGGCGCGATCTGCCGGGCGATCAGCGAGGAGTCCGCCAGCACGCCGATGCGCACCGCCATGTCGTAGCCCTCGCCGAGCAGGTCGACGGCGCGGTCGTTCAGGTCCATCTCGATGCTGACCTGCGGGTATCGGCGCAGGAACTCGGGGATCAGCGTGCTCAGGTGCAAGGTGCCGAAGGACATCGGCGCGCTCAGGCGCAACGAACCGCGCGGCGCGGCGCTCTGCTGGGCGATGGCCTGCTCGACGTCGTCGACGTCGCTGAGAATGCGCTTGGCCCGCTCGTAATAGGCGTGGCCGAGAGTGGTGACGTCCAGCTTGCGCGTGGAGCGGTTCAGCAGACGCACGCCCAGGCGTTCTTCCAGCGCCGCCACCCGCCGGCTGACGAACTGCTTGGACAGGCCGAGGGCGTCGGCTGCCGCGGTGAAGCTGCGGTTGTCGAGCACGCCGACGAAAATGCGCATGTCTTCGAGCTGGCTCATTGTCCCCTCCAGGTGGACGATTTTGCGCAGTTCAGGTGATTTTTGCGCGGGCGGCAGCACAGTAACCTATCTTCAAGGTGCTGAACACGGCGCCACTCACTCAGGAGCATTCACCATGAACACCTCTTCCCGAGCCGTTTCCTCCCTCGTCGGACGCGTTCTGCTCAGCGGCCTGTTCCTCTTCAGCGGCTTCGGCAAACTCGCCGCACCCGCCGCGACCAAGAGCTACATCGTCGCCGCCGGCCTGCCGCTGCCCGACCTCGCCTACCTTGGCGCGCTGCTGGTGGAAATCGGCTTCGCCCTGGCCCTGCTGGTCGGCCTGCGCGCCCGCCTGGTGGCCCTGGCGATGGCCGTGTTCAGCGTGGCGACCGCGCTGGTCTTCCACAGCCAACTTGCCGACCAGAACCAGCTGATCCACTTCCTGAAGAACTTCGCCATCGCCGGCGGGTTGTTGCAGGTCGCCGCCTTCGGTGCCGGCGCCTTCAGCCTGGATGCCCGGCTGCAGAAGCGCCCTGCCCTGGCCTGATCCGACGCGCACAAAAAAGCCGGCTGATGCCGGCTTTTTCGCGTGCGTGGTTGCGGATCACTCCGCGCCCGCCGGGATGGGGTCGCGTTTGAGTCGTTCCAAACGCTCCTGTTCCTCGGGCGTGCTGTGCGCCGGGATGCCTTCGGCCGGGTCTTTTTCGTCACGCTCTTCGTCGTCGTTCATGGTGCCTCCAAAGGTTTCAGGGATGCAGACAGGTCGATCGAGGCGGCAGGCCGGGATTGGGGGCAATCCTGATCAACCCTTGCTGTGCTCCGGTGAGCTGGGGGCTTCGGTGACGCCGCGCGGTCCGGCCACGCCCCAGGCGATCAGGCCCAGCACCGGGAAGACGGCGATCGCCAGCGTCCAGAGAAACTTCGCGCCGGTACTGGAGGGGCTCTTGAACACGCTGACGATGGCCCACAGGTCGAGCGCGATGATCACCACCGCGGCGAGGATGAAGACGAGCATGTTGGCTTCGATCATGGTTAAGGTCCTCGAATAGGTCTCCTGATTGGGGCCGCGCCCCGTCGCCATCGGTTCCGGCGCGGCGCCGAGCGGTCATTTCAGGATCTGCCTGGCGCTCTGCTTGATCATCGACCAGCGATCCGGATCGCTGCGTAGCGCGCCGAGGAAGTGCCTGGCCTGCTCGAACTCGATGTGCGGCGGCAACGGCGGCACATTGGGATCGGCGACGAACTCGATGAGCACCGGCCGGTCCGCGGCGAAGGCTTCGCGCCAGGCATCGGCGACGGCCTCCGGGGAGTCGACGCGAATGCCCCTGAAACCGAGCATCTCGGCGTAGCGCGCGTAGGGGAAGTCGATCACGTCCTGCGCCGGGGCGAACTTCGGATCGCCGCCAATGGCGCGCTGCTCCCAGGTCACCTGGTTGAGGTCGCCGTTGTTCAGTACCAGCACGATGAAGGTCGGGTTGCTCCAGCGCTTCCAGTACTGCTGCACGGTCACCAGCTCGGCGTTGCCGTTCATCTGCATCGCGCCGTCGCCGACCATGGCGATCACCGGGCGCTGCGGGTGCGCCATCTTCGCCGCGATGGCGTAGGGCACGCCGCTGCCCATGCTGGCCAGCTTGCCGGACAGCGAGCCCATCATGTCGCCGCGCAGACGCACGTCACGGGCGTACCAGTTGGTGTGCGAGCCGCTGTCGCCGCAGAGAATGGCGTCGTCCGGCAGCTGCGCGGACATCTCCCAGAACACCCGCTGCGGGTTCAGCGGCTCGGCCTCCAGCATCGCCTTGTCCTCCAGCTCCGCCCAGGACTCGGCGACGCTGCGCTCGACGCTCTCTCGCCACGCGCCGTGTGCCTTGGGCTGCAGCAGCGGTAGCAGGCGCGCCAGGGTTTCCGCCGAGTCGCCGAGCAGCGCCTGCTCGATCGGGTAGCGCATGCTGATATTGCGCGCGTGCAGGTCGATCTGCACCGCGCGCGCCTGGCCTTCCCTGGGCAGGAATTCGGCGTAGGGGAAGGTCGAGCCGACGATCAGCAGGGTGTCGCACTCCTTCATCAACTGGTAGCTGGCGCGGGTGCCGAGCAGGCCGATGGAGCCGGTGACCCAGGGCAGGTCGTCGGGCAGCGCCGCCTTGCCCAGCAGCGCCTTGGCGACACCGGCGGACAGCGCCTGGGCGACCGCGATGAGTTCGTCGCGCGCACCCAGCGCACCGGCCCCGGCGAGGATCGCGACCTTCTCCCCGGCGTTGAGGATGTCCGCTGCCGCCCGCAGGTCGGCGTCGCGCGCATAGGGCCGCGGCTCGATGAAGCCGACGCCGGAGAGCACGTTGGCATGCTTGTGCGGCGGCGACTCCACCGCCGGCATCTGTTGCACGTCGTTGGGAATGATCACCGTGGCGACGGACTTCTCGGCCATCGCCACGCGCAATGCGCGGTCCAGCACATGGCGCAGCTGCGCCGGGGTGACCACGGTCTCGACGTAGGCGGACACGTCCTTGAACAGCGTGTGCAGGTCGGTTTCCTGCTGGTAGTCGCTGCCCAGCGAGGTGGACGCCTGTTGGCCGACGATGGCGAGCACCGGCATGTGATCGAGCTTGGCGTCGTACAGGCCGTTGAGCAGGTGGATGGCGCCGGGGCCGGAGGTGGCGAGGCAGACACCCACCTGGCCGGTGAACTTGGCGTGGGCGCCGGCCATGAAGGCGGACATTTCCTCGTGGCGCACGCGCACGTAGTCGAAGTCCTCGGCATGCCGGCCCATGGCCCCCATGATGCCGTTGATGCCGTCTCCGGGGTAACCGAAGATCCGCTCGATGCCCCATTCGCTCAGGCGTTCCAGCAGGTGATCGCCGACCGTCTTGCTCATGATGCCTCCTCGACAGGATGGAACCGCCGCGCCGGGTAAGGCGCGGACGAAAAAAAAGCTCCTGTCAGGAGTGACTGGCGGGGCGCGCCATTAGTTGCAGCGGATGCCGCGAGTGGAAGGCGCCGCTCAGCGGCGGTGGCGCCATGCGGCGGCCAGCCCGCTGAGGCAGATCACCAGGATGCCGAGCATCGCCCCGGAATCCGGGGTGTGGCCGAAGAACAGCATGCCGATCAACCCGGCGAAAACGATCTGCAGGTAGCTGAACGGCGCCAGCATCGCCGGCGCGGCGTGGCGAAACGCCTGGGTCATCAGCAGGTGGCCGCCCATCCCGCAGGCGCCGAGCGCGATCATCAGCAGCGCGTGGCCGAGCTGCGGGGTCTGCCAGAAGAACGGCAGCGCCGCGCTCATCAGCAGGCTGTTGAGCAGGCCGGTGAGGAAGTTGCTGGTGGTCGGGCTGTCGGTTTCCGAGAGGCGCCGGGTGATCAACTGATAGAAGCCGAAGCAGAACGCCGAGCCCAGCGGAAACAGCACCGCGGGCGTGAACAGCGCGCCGCCGGGGCGGATGATGATCAGCACGCCGACGAAGCCGCAGATCACCGCCGCCCATTGCCCGCGGCTGACCTGTTCCTTGAGCAGCGGCACCGACAGCGCGGTGACCAGCAACGGCGCGAGGAAGTTGACCGCCGTCGCCTCGGCCAGCGGCAGGTAATGCAGCCCGGCGGTGAACAGCAGCGAGCAGCCGATCAGGCATAGCGCGCGCGCCGCCTGTAGCCCTGGCCGTTTGGTGCGGATCACCAGCAACCCGCTGCGCGGCACGAACACCGCCAGCATCAGCAGCGTGTGCACCACGTAGCGTGCCCAGACCACCATAACGATCGGGTAGAAACCGGCCAGGTATTTGGAAACGGCGTCGTGACTGGAAAACAGCATCACCGCGAAGCAGATCAGCAGGATGCCGCGAACCGGCTGGTTCATGCCGGGGAAGCGGGTGGTGGAACTCATCGGAAAGACCAGACGGTTGATGCGCAGCGATGGGCGCGAAGTCGCGTAAGGGGTGTGACGAAACTATAGAGCAGCCCGACACGTACGTTCGTCCGTGACGAAGTGAACCGTTGCGGTGCCTTTATAACGCCGCCTGCACGCTGCGGCGCCCCAAGGCTGCCGCCTCGGCCGGGCGGCCGCCCCAAATTAAAGCAGAACTTGTCCTCCTGGTCAGAAAACTATCCACGCGGCGGTTCGGTCGCCTGCCGGCAGTGCCACACCGGAATGCTGGCTATCCGCCGGTTATCCTTGGAAAATAGGCACTTAAAAAAAGAAAAGACTGTTCCGTAAGGATTCTTTCGCGGACGGGCGGGCATCAGGACAGCTCTTGGCTTCGTTCTTGCTAAATCGCCTCAAGCCTGACTGAACGGACAGGTTATTAGATCGATAATTTTTGCACCGGGAGCCAACACCGATGAAACGTACCCTTACCTCTCTGATCGTTGCAGGCGGACTTCTCGCCGCAGGCCAAGCCATGGCCGACGGCCCGCTGCTCTGGCAGGGAAACAGCCTCACCTATCTGAACGGCCACGACTACAAGGTCAACCCGGGCATTCAGCAGACGGTGACTTTCGAACACGCCAGCGGTTGGACCTGGGGCGACATGTTCATGTTCGTCGACTGGATCAACTACAACGGTGAGGCGGACAGCGGTCAGGGCAACAGCACCTACTACGGCGAATTCTCACCGCGTCTCTCCTACAGCAAGCTGAGCGGCAATACCTTCTCCTTCGGCCCGGTCACCGACGTACTGCTGGCCGCCACCTACGAGCGCGGCGAGGACCGTAACCGCAACTACCTGCTCGGCCCGGGCTTCGACCTGGCCATCCCCGGTTTCGACTACTTCCAGCTGAACTTCTACTACCGCAAACCCGACGGCATCACCGGGGTTCCGTCTGGCCAGTGGCAGATCACCCCGGCCTGGTCCTACACCCTGCCGGTCGGCGATTCGGACGTCCTGATCGACGGCTTCATCGACTGGGTAGTGAACTCCAAGGGCTCCGAATCCAAAGGCGATTACGTGTCCAAGAACCTGCACATCAACCCGCAGATCAAGTACGACCTGGGCAAGGCCCTCAACATGGGCGAGAAGAAAGTCTATGTCGGTATCGAATACGACTACTGGAGCAACAAGTACGGTATTCGCGATGGTGGTCCTGTCAGCGAGTTCGTCGGCAAGACCGACCAGAACACCTTCAGCGTGATCGCCAAGGTGAACTTCTAAGCACCAAACGCCTCCACCCGCCCTGCGGGTGGCCGTATCCGAACTGCCCGCGCGATGCGAATCGCGCGGGCAGTTTTCGTTTCAGGGGTTGCTGCGCAGGGCCTCGCGGAACGCCTCCGCCACCATCGGCCGGCCCAGATAGAAGCCTTGCGCCTCCTCGCACTCCACCTGCAGCAGAAGGTTAAGCTGATCGGCCGTCTCCACGCCTTCTGCCGTCACCGTCAGGGTCAGCGCCTTGCCCAGGCCGACGATCGCCTGAATGATCGCCAGGCTGTCCTCCGAGTCGGAGAGGTCGCTCATGAAGCTACGGTCGATCTTCAGCCCGTCGAAGGGGAACGCGCGCAGGTAGCTGAGCGACGAATAGCCGGTACCGAAGTCGTCCATCGACAGCCGCACGCCCAATGCCTTGAGCTGCAGCATGGTCTGCAGCGCGCCCTCGGCATCGTCGAGCATCACGCTTTCGGTCAGCTCGAGCTCCAGTTGCCCGGGCGGGAAGCCGGTTTCCTCGAGGACTGCGCGGACCCGCTCGACCACCTCGCCGCGCTTGAACTCGATGGGCGACAGGTTGACCGACACGAAGGCCGTGCTCGGCCAGGAGCGTGCCTCCAGGCACGCGGTGCGCAACACCCAGTCGCTGAGCGGAACGATCAGCCCGGTTTCCTCGGCGAGCGGGATGAACACGTCGGGCGCCAGCCGCCCGCGCTGCGGATGCTGCCAGCGCACCAGCGCCTCGGCACCGGCGATGCGCTGCCCATCGACCCGGTAGCGCGGCTGAAACTCCAGCCGCAGCTCGCCATCGCGCAGCGCGTGGCGCAGGTCCTGCTCCAGCAAGCGGCGCTCGACGACCCGCTCGTTCATGCCGCTGGCATAGAAGCGCCAGGTGTCGCGCCCGGCCTCCTTGGCCTCGTAGAGGGCGATGTCGGCGTAACGCAGCAGCTCCTCGGCCTGGGTGCCGTCGGCGGGCGCCAGCGCGATGCCGATGCTGGCGCCGATGAATACCTCGTTGTCGTCGATCATGAAGGGTTGCTGGATGCGCGCGAGCAGCCGCCGGCACAGCCGTTCGACCTCGTACTGGGAAGAGATGCCGGTGACGATCAGGGTGAACTCGTCGCCACCCAGGCGGGCGACCAGATCGCCCTCGCGCAGGCACTGGCGCAGGCGGGCCGAGACCTCGTTGAGCACGCGGTCGCCGGCGGCGTGGCCGAGCGCATCGTTGACCGGCTTGAAGCGATCCAAGTCGACGCTGAGCATCACCAGCGGATGATCGCGGGTCGGCGAGGCCTGCAACTTGCCATCGAGGAATTCCTGCATGCGGCGGCGGTTCGGCAGGCCGGTCAGCGCGTCGTGCTGCGACAGGTGCTCGATGCGCGCCCGCGCCTGGATCTCCTCGGTGATGTCGGCCGCGGTGCCGCGATAGCCGGCGCTTCCGGAAATCCGCCGCAGCGAGAGGGAACACGCGCGCTCCAATCCGTCGCCGGCGACGTATTCGCATTGCAACACGCTGCGGCTGCCCGGACGCGGTGTGTGACCGTCGAGCCAGGCGGAAACCGAACCGGCGGCGCTGGTCAGCAACTCGTCGATCGGGCGCCCGAGCCAGGCTTCGCGGGAATGCCCGCTGACCTCTTCGAAACGCTCGGACAGGTAGGTCAGGCGATGCTCGCCGTCGATTTCCCAGATCCAGTCGGAGGCCGCTTCGGCGACCTGGCGGAAGCGCTCCTCGCTGCCGGCCAGCGCCGCGCGCCCGGCTTGCAGGCTGGCGTAGTTCAGTTCCATCGCCCGCGCCGCGACCAACGACCTGCGCAATGCAAACACGGTCAGGCCGACGATCATCAGGCCGGCGCTGACCAGCAGCGGCAGCACCAGCGAAAGAAGGTAATGGCCCGGCTCGATGGCCTCCCAGCGCAGGTGCAGCGCAACGTCCTGCACCGGTAGCGCCAGGTTCGGCTGGGCCTGTGCATCGGCGGCGTCCCGGGCCAGGCGCAGCCCGTGGATGCCGTAGTCGTCGCCCAGCACCTGCAGTTCGCCGTCGCTGAGGGTGTCGACGAACAGCAACACCGATGCCGGTCCCGGCACTTCGGCGACCTCCGGGTCGCCACCGGTGGTCAGGGCCGCCGCGGCGACCAGCGTCGGGCGCCGTCGAGGCTGAGGTAACGGCTGACGCTTTCGCCGAGCTCGGCGCTTTCGCGCGCGGCCGCCAGCAGGCTGGACAGGTCCTGCTGCAACCACTGGCCAGCGTCCACCGCCCGTTGCAGCTTGCCGTCGATCACCGCGTAAGAGGTTCCGCCATGGGCGTCGACGACGAACAGCGCTTCGTAGCCCTGATCGTCGAACAGAGTGGGGCCGAGGTTCTGCCGGGCGTAGGCCCAGTCCGGATCGAGTTTCGCGTGGAGGTTGCGATAGGCCTCGCCCCAGAAGGCGTAGTCCATCACCGATGCCTGTAGGCGCTTGCTGCGATTATCCAGCGCCTTCTTCACATAGAAGAGGCTCTGCTCGTTCGCCGCCCGGTTCTGGCTGCGCGCGATGGTGATCAGGGCGATACTGGCCGCGACGAACAGAGCCAGCAGCAGGGCGGAAATCCAGAGCAGTGATCGTCGCACGCGAAGCGAATTTGCAGCGGAAAAAGCGGACTCGCCTGGCGAGGAAGAAGCGGTCGACATCGGAAAACCCACGGCGCTCTATAAATTGGCGCCAGTATCCTGTCATACGATGACCCGAAGGAGAACATTCAATCTCCGAAACCTCCTCCCGGTCGTCTCCCGCCGGTATCAGGCCGCGCAGCGCCGGGCCGCTTCCTGCGCGGCGAAAGTGCCTTCCAGCGTGCGCAATTCCAGCTCGCGCGCACTGCAATTGTCGATGATCGCCGAGAACACCTGTGCCTGCGGCGAGCCGAGGTAGCTCATCAGCGCATCGCGCGACGACCACACGGCGTGCACCAGCCAGAGGTCCGCGTCCCCGGCGTCGCGCTGCACCGCGCAGTGCAGGCAACCCGGCGCCGCGTGCGCAGGCTGCAGCAGCGTCGAGAGCTGTGCGCCTAGCTCATCCGAGCGTCCGCGCCGGGAACGAATGAGGGCCAATTGAGTAACGGTCTGGTCGAACATGCTGCGGTCCTCCCGATGGGGGTGATGGGGCTTTGTTGTCGATAGGCCGGGCGGGGTGCCGGGCGCGACGCCTGGGCGGCATCGCTGGAACGAGGGGAGAGGAAGGCCGGCAGCGGCTCGATAGCCTATGACCTGAACCGGGAGACAGCCTTGGTAGGAAGCCTAGGTCCCGGCAAGCGCCGGCGGGTAGTCGATTCCTGCTGGTTTATTGCCTGAAACTGTCAGGGCGCCCGCCTGGCGCTCACAAACCGGCGAGGACATGGGAGATGTACTTGGTCGACCATTATTGCCTGATCCTGCTCATTGGTTGTCCGTTTCTGCTGTCCGCGCGGCGTCGGGCAGACGCGCGCGAAGGCGCGGGATAAGCTTGCGAAAAGCCCTTCGGGAGGTCCGAACATGTCGCTGCCCCACTCCTCCAATTCGCCCTCGCCGCTGGAGATCGAAACCCGCCGCACCGAGCTGGCCGACCTGGTGATGCGCCATGTACCCGGCGAAGGCGTGCACACCACCACGATTTCCAAGCTCCACCTGATCCGCGGCGACCAGCCGACCGAGCATTCCACGCCGGCGCTCTATGAACCTTGTCTTTGCCTGATCGCCCAGGGCCGCAAACAGGCCTGCCTGGGGGAGGAGATCTATTTCTACGACCCGCTGCATTACCTGATCGCGTCCGTTTCCCTGCCGATTTCCGGGCGGGTGATCGAGGCGTCGCCTCAGGAGCCCTACCTCTGCGTACGGCTTTCGCTGGACCTGGCGCAGATCACCGAGCTGATCGCCGAAACCGGCATTCCTCAGCCGCCCGCTCGCAGAGCAGCCGCGGGTTGTTCGTCGAGCGTGTCGACTCGTCGCTGCTGGATGCGATGTCGCGACTGCTGCGCCTGCTGGAAACACCGGCGGACGCGCCGACGCTGGCGCCGCTGATCATCCGCGAGATCTACTACCGCCTGCTGCGCAGCCCGCAGGGGGCGCGCCTGCAGGAAATCGCCATCGTCGACAGCCAGGCCCACCGCATCGCCCGCGCCATCGAGTGGCTCAACCAGCACTATCACAAGCCGCTGCGTATCGACGACCTGGCACAGGTGGTCAACCTCAGCTCGTCGACGCTGCACCACCGCTTCAAGTCGGTCACCGCGATGAGCCCGCTGCAGTACCAGAAGCAGCTGCGCCTGCAGGAAGCCCGGCGCCTGATGATCACCGAAGGGCTGGACGCCTCGGCCGCCGGCTACCGCGTGGGCTACGAGAGCGCCTCGCAGTTCAGCCGCGAATACAGCCGCCAGTTCGGCGCCCCGCCGCTGCGCGACCTGGCGCGCCTGCGCACCTCGGCCTGACGAAATCGCAGGCGAAAAAAAAGCCGCCACGGAAGGCTTCCGTGGCGGCTTTTTCGTTACCGCAGCGAGACGGGCTCAGACCAGCGTGAGGGTCACGTCGATGTTGCCGCGGGTCGCGTTCGAGTAAGGGCAGACGATGTGCGCCTTCTGCACCAGTTCCTCGGCCTCCGCGCGTTCCAGCCCCGGCAGGGTGATCTTCAACTCGACCTCGATGCCGAAGCCGGTGGGAATCGCACCGATGCCGACCACCCCTTCGATCCAGGTGTCTGGCGACAGCACGTGCTTGTCGCGGGCGGCGACGAACTTCAGCGCCCCCAGGAAGCAGGCCGAGTAGCCGGCCGCGAACAGTTGCTCAGGGTTGGTGCCCTGGCCGCCGGCGCCACCCAGTTCCTTGGGCGTGGCCAGGCTGACGTCGAGCACGCCATCGGAAGAGACGGCGCGGCCATCACGGCCACCGGTGGCATCGGCATAGGCACGGTAGAGAACGTTTTCGATCGACATGGCGTATTTCCTTTTCAAGAGTGGGGTCAGGTGCAGGCGCCCGTCGGCGTCGCGGTAGATCGGACGGGCGCGAGCAACCGGGGTACTCCTGCTCTGTGGCGCAAATCAGATCCGTGGATTTAAGTTAGCTCGCATTTATTTTGCGCGCAAGTTATTTGTCAAAAAAAATTGCCCAGCCAGAAAAAACCCGCCAGCGGCGGGTCAGAGGGCGTTTCGAAAATTGCTTCGCAAGGTGACCAGTTGGTCCTTCAGCGCGATCAGTTCCTCCACGCGCTGGCCGCTGGCCTCGACGATGCAGAGCGGGAACGCCTCGGCCTGCTTGCGCAGCGCCCAACCGGCTTCCGTGACATGCAGCTCGACCACGCGCTCGTCGCTGCTGCTGCGGGTACGCGTGATCAGTCCGATGCCTTCCAGGCGCTTGAGCAACGGCGTTACCGAGCCGGGGTCGGTCAGCAGTCGACCGCTGAGATCGCCGACGGTGATGCCATCGCCCTCCCACAGCACCAGCATCGCCAGGTACTGCGGGTAGGTCAGCCCTGCCGCCTGCAGCAGCGGCTTGTAGATCTTGGTCATCAACAGCGAGGTGGAATAGAGCGCGAAGCACAGCTGGTTATCCAGCTTCAGTTCCTCGCAGGCATCGGTCCTGGACATGGCGGAGTCCTCCGTTCGATGGCGATAACGTTAACGCGCAAAATGATTCTGCGCCAGTTATTGCGATCAAAGTACACCTATTCGGGAGCCTCTAGTGCAGGCATTCAAACGAAGCGGCGTATCGAAAATACACTTGAAAGTTGCGTCGAAGTTACAACGCGGCGCGAACAATTGTGCATTCTGTTTCATCGTCGAAACATCTAACACGCAACGTGCGCGCCAACAGGTAATCGCAAAAAGCCACCCCTGATTAATTCATGGAAAACCATTCGTCAGTGATCCATGGATATGCGACTGAATGCCGAACTAGTTGGCGAAAGTGGTCTCAGAAAAAGTGCAAGCCGATGGTAATGATTCTTGAATCAGCGTTCTAGCGACGGAGGAAAACCCTTTATGGCTACCCCGCACAGCAACCCCGGAAACTTCGCCAACAACCGTGAGAAGGCCGCCGAAGCGGGCCGCAAGGGAGGCCGCAACAGCGGCGGCAACTTCGCCAACGACCGGGAACGCGCCTCCCGGGCCGGTCGCAAGGGCGGTTCGCACTAGGCGGACGGAATCACCGGAAACCCATCAATCGATGAAGGAGTGCAGCATGGCTCATTCGAATCCTGGCAACTTCGCCAATGACCGCGAAAAAGCGGCAGCCGCCGGACGCAAGGGCGGACAGAACAGTGGCGGCAACTTCGCCAACAACCGTGACCGGGCGTCGGAAGCCGGTCGCAAGGGCGGCTCCAAGTAACTTCGGAGCGTCGCAGCGCTTATCGTCCAACTATTGAATCTAGGCGATAAGCGCATTGCACTAAATCGCATCCACAGATGCAGAAACGGGAAAGTTGCCTGAGCGACTTTCCCGTTTTCATATAGCAAGAATTTTCCGTTAGCCGACGGCACTCAACGGCGGCGCATCCAGATACTGCACCAGCCCCACCCTCGCCCGCCCCTGCAGCGCCTGGCGAACCTGTTCGGCGTCCCGCATATCGAAGCCGCCGGACAGCTCGATCACCTGCACGTGCCGGGTGAGCAGCTCCTGGGCAACCATGACCGCCTCCTCGACGGTGCGCACCGCGCACACGGCGATTTCGAATTGCTCCGATTTCAGGCGCCCCTGATGGGCGAGGAAGTCCATGTCGGGCGTCTTGACGATGAATCCATAGCGTTGTTGCAGCATGCTGTTCCTCCAGGTATTCGCTCAGCTGGCCCGCTCGTGCAGCCGGCCGCGCTGGTGGTCGATGAAGATCGAGGCCAGCGCGCAGGAGGCCAGGCGCGCCTCCAGCGGGTCGGCGCGCGAGGTGATCATGATCGGCACCCGCGCACCGAGCACCAGCCCGGCCGCCGTGGCGCCCATGAAGTACACCATCTGCTTGAAGAGGAAATTGCCGGCCTCGAGGTTCGGCACCAGCAGGATGTCCGCGTTGCCCGCCACTTCGCCGGTGATGCCCTTGATCTGCGCGGCTTCCACCGACACGGCGTTGTCGAACGCCAGCGGTCCCTCGATGTGCGCGCCGCCGAGGGCGCCGATCGCTGCGAGCTTGACCAGTTCGGCGGCGTCGACGCTGGACGGCATGGCGGCGGTGACCTCCTCGGTGCCGGAGAGGATCGCCATGCGCGGCTTGGCGTAGCCCAGCGCGTGCATCAGCTCTATGGCATTGCGCGCGATGTGCAGCTTGTCGATCAGCGTCGGCTGCACGTTGATCACCGCATCGGTGATGCACAGCGCGCGGTCGTTGCCCGGCAGCGTCATGTGGAAGACGTGGCTCAAGCGACTCTGGGTGCGCAGCCCGGCCTCGCGCTTGAGCACCGCGCGCAGCAATACGTCGGTGTGCAGGTGGCCTTTCATCAGCGCATCGGCTTCGCCGCGACTGGCGAGCATCGCGCAGGCCTGCGCGCTTTGCGCGTCGTCGTCGGCCTGCAGCAGACGGATGCCGTGCAGGTCCCAGCCGATACGCTCGGCCAGCGCGCGAAGGGCCGTCTCGTCGCCGACCAGGATCGGCTCGATCAGACCTTCGTCACACGCCTGGCGCGCACTGGCCAGGCTCAATTCGTTGACCGGATTGACCACCGCGGTGACGACCCTGGGCAGGCGCTTGGCGCGCTCGAGCAGGAACGGCGGGCATTCACGGGTAAGGGTGCTGAGCATAGTTGTCCCTCGAGGGCCACCGCCGCAACGGTGGCGCTCGTTTGAAGTGGACCTCGTTCAAGGCAGGCGTCAGGCCCAGCGAGCTAGAGCGAGACAAGGCGGAGACAACCGGGGGCGTCCCGGGTTGTCTCCAAGCGCCGACGCTCAGCAGGCCGAAGCCCCACTCGATCAGCAGTAGTCCTTGTACTTGTCGAGGTAGCGCACCGGCTTGGACAGCGCATCGCGACGGAACGGATCGCCCAGCTCGCGGGTACACATGATCTCGATCACCGTGGTCTTGCCGTCCTTCTGCGCGGCGCAGGCGGCCTTCAGCGCCGGGCCGACGTCCTCCAGCCGGTCCACGGTGACGCCTTCGGCGCCCATCGCCCGGGCGATCTCGGCGAAGCTCTGGTTTTCCAGGTCGCCGGCGACGAAGCGGCGGTTGTAGAAGTCCACCTGGTTCTTCTTCTCCGCGCCCCACTGACGGTTGTGGAAGACGATCGAGGTGACCGGGATGTTCTCCCGCACGCAGGTCATGATTTCCATCATCGACATGCCCCAGGCACCGTCGCCGGCGTAGGAAATGGCGGTGCGGTGCGGTGCGGCGACCTTGGCGCCGATGATGGTCGGCAGC
This sequence comes from Pseudomonas sp. UBA6310, assembly GCF_002438225.1. Lineage (NCBI taxonomy): Bacteria > Pseudomonadati > Pseudomonadota > Gammaproteobacteria > Pseudomonadales > Pseudomonadaceae > Pseudomonas > Pseudomonas sp. UBA6310. Next base: position 21,321 of record NZ_DJTK01000039.1, read on the forward strand.
GCGTAGCCGCAGTTGCCGAAGCTCATCGCGGCGAAGAACGAACGCGGCTTCTCGAAGCGCAGGTAGCTGTTGGAGACCGAGTTGATGTTGCCGATGTCGGTGGAGACCATGGCATCGGCCGGCATCGCCTTCTCCAGCTCGCGCAGGACCTGACGCGGGTGCAGGTAGCTGCCCTCCTCGCCTTCCTGCTCCTTGATCATGTCCAGCGAGTATTCGTCCTTCTCGTGGACCCATTCGTCGAGTTCCGCTTCCCAGGCGGATTTCTCCGCGGCGATTTCTTCGGCACGCGCGCCCTTGGTCTGCAGGCAGGCCACGTCCAGCGCCTTGAGGCGTTCGTGCAGGCTGACGGCGGCGGCCTTGGCATCACCGCAGATGCCCACGGAAATCTTCTTCACCAGGCCGAGCATGGTCGGGTCGCAGTCGATCTGAATGATCTTGGCGTTCTTCGGCCAGTAATCCATGCCGTGTTGCGGCAGCGTGCCGAACGGGCCGAGACGGGTGCCCAGCGCGACCACCACGTCGGCGCGGGAAATCAGCTTCATCCCGGCCTTGGAGCCCTGGTAGCCGAGCGGGCCGCACCACAACGGGTGGCTGGCCGGGAACGAGTCGTTGTGCAGGTAGCTGTTCACCACCGGCGCACCGAGGAATTCGGCCAGCGCCTTGCACTCCTCCACCGCGTCGCCCATCACCACGCCGCCGCCGGAGATGATCACCGGGTTCTTCGCCTGCGCCAGCATCGCCGCGGCTTCGGCCAGGCTCTGCTCGCCGCCGGCGCTGCGCTCGATGCGGATCGGCTTGGGAATCTCGACGTTGATGTCGCCGTAGAAGAAGTCGCGCGGGATGTTCAGCTGGGTCGGGCCGTTTTCCAGCATCGCGCGGTCGAAGCAGCGCGCGGTCAGTTCGGCCATCCGCGCCGGGTTGGCGACATGGCCCTGGTACTTGGTGATGGTCTCGAAGAACGGCAGTTGCTGGGCTTCCTGGAAGCCGCCGAGGCCCTGGCTCATCGAGCCGGTTTCCGGGGTGATCACCACCACCGGGCTATGCGCCCAGTAGGCGGCGGCGATGGCGGTGACGAAGTTGGTGATACCCGGCCCGTTCTGCGCGATGCACACGCCATGACGGCCGCTGACCCGCGAATAGCCGTCGGCCATGTGCCCGGCGCCCTGCTCGTGGACCACCGGAATGAAGCGGATACCGGCTGGCGCGAAGATGTCCATCGCGTCCATGAAGGCCGAACCCATGATGCCGAAGATGTCGGTGACGCCATTGGCGACCATCGTTTCGACGAGCGCCTCGCTGGGAGTCATGCGTGCCATGTGCTGTTCCTTATCGGTTGGTTGCGTGCAGCGACTTGCGCGCCGCGGGAAGGGAGAGCGGGGACGACGACGCCATCCGCGCGGGTCGCGCGACGGCCTGGCGGAGGTGATGGGTGTTCACGGAAGTGGATTTCGCCGGCATGTGCGCCTCGCCCCTTGTTGTTCTTGTGGCTGACATCCGTCGCGGCCGCCTCGTGGGCGAGGCCGCGCGAACCTGGACCAAGACTAGGAGCTGCGCGCCCCGCCGCCATAGGGCCAGTTCCCCGCCATCCGTTGCGCCAGCCGCTCTGCCGCGGCCTGCGGCGATGGGACCAGTCGGCAGGAAATCGTCGTACCAGGGCGTCATGGGCACAGCCCCTGGATCAGTTCGGCGAGAATCTCGATGCCCGGCCGGATGCGCTCCACCGGAATCGACGAATAGCCGAGCCGGAAGAAATTCTGCGGCGCGTTCTCGCTGTGGAAATGGATGTCGCCGGGCTCGATCAGCACGCCGCGCTCGGCGGCGAGCTGGCGCAGCACGCGGGCATCCAGGTTGTCCGGCCCCTTAACCCAGTAGCAGGAACCGCCGAAGGCGGGCTGCTGCGACGACTCGGGAAGGAACTCGTCGAGCGCCGCGTGCATCGCCTGCGAGCGCTCCTCGTAGGCCTGCATGAGCGTCATCATCAGCGCGTCGTGGTAGCCGCGCTCGAGGAACAGCGCCACCGAGCGCTGATTGTTCGCCGCCGGGTGCCGCACCATCAGCCGGCGCAGCGCGCGGGCCTCGCGAATCAGCGGTTCCGGGCCGACCAGGTAACCGACGCGCAGCCCCGGCGCGAGGGTCTTCGACAGGCTGCCGGTGTAGATCACCCGCTCGTTGCGGTCGAGGCTCTTGAGCGCCGGCGTCGGGTTGCTGCGGTAGTTGGTCTCGCTTTCGTAGTCGTCCTCGATGATCAGGAAATCGTGCCGGTGCGCCCGTTCCAGCAGTTCGTAGCGCCGCTCCAGCGGCATGGTCACGGTGGTCGGGCACTGGTGGCTGGGCGTCACGTACACGCAATCGCAGGCGGCCAGGCGGTCGTCGATGATCAGCCCGTGCTCGTCCACCGGCAGCGGCAGCACGCGCGAGGGGTTGAGCAGCGCGATGTTGCGCACGTCCATGTATCCGGGGTCCTCGATGCCGAGGCAGCGGTCCTTGTCCAGCAGCAGGCGGGCGAGGATGTACAGCGCCTGCTGCGCGCCGACGGTCACCAGAATCTGCTCGGGCCGCGCCCAGACGCCGCGCCGCGGAAGCAGACGGGTGCGGATCTGCTCCATCAGCAGCGGGTCGTCGTTGTCGAGGCGGTCGCTGGCCCAGTCGCGGATCGCCGGCACGCTGACGGCGTCGCGGCAGCACTCGCGCCAGTTGGCAGTGGGAAACAGCGCCGGGTCGAACTGCCCGTAGATGAACGGGTAGGGAAAGTTCTGCCAGTCGCGCGGCTTGATCTTGTTGCGCTGGGCGGACGGATTGAGCACGAAATGCCGCGACCAGTCCGGCGCATCCTGCGTGCGCGGCGCCGGCTCGACGCGCGGCGCGGCGGGCTTGCGCGAGAGGATCGCCGGGTTGACGTAGTAGCCGCTGCGCTCGCGCGCCAGCAGGTAGCCGTCGTCGAGCAGGTGCTCGTAGGTCAGCACCACCGTGTTGCGCGCGATGTTCAGTTGCTTGGCCAGCTTGCGACTGGAAGGCAGCGGTTTTTCCAACGGCATGTTGCCGTTGAGGATCGCCCGGGCGATCTGCTCGCGCAGCTGCTGCTGCAGGCTGGCGGCCTTTTCCGGGGACAAATGGAACAGTTGCAGCATCACGACCTCGCGTTCTAATTGTTGTTGTCGGACCGGCGGATCTACGCGTGCACGTCTCCGCGATGACGCCGCCGCGCTGGCACCAACGAGAGCGAATCGTTGGCCCTGCATGGCGCCGCGAGCGGCCGGGCAAGCTGGTGGCGGACACAACCGACCGGCCAGGCCGCATGATCGAGCTTCATATAAACGGCGAGGCGCACCGCCTGCCCCAGCCCTGCACCCTCGGCGAACTGCTGCAACGGCTCGACCTGCAGCAGCGCCGGGTGGCGGCGGAACTCAATGGCTGGGTGATCCCGCGCAGCCAGCACGGGGCATGCGTACTCGCCGACGGCGATCGCCTGGAACTGGTCCACGCCATCGGCGGCGGCTGACTCCGGTCGCGCCACGCCGCCGCACAAGGAGCTGCCATGAACGTCGCCACATCCCCACCGGACTGCCTGATCGTCCACGGTCACATCTTCACTTCGCGCCTGCTGGTCGGCACCGGGCATTACGCCGACCTGGAGCAGACCCGCGCCGCCATCGAGGCCAGCGGCGCCGAGGTGGTAACCTTCGCGGTACGCCGCAGCAACCTCGGCCAGGACGCCGCGCAGCCGAACCTGCTCGAGGTGATCCCGCCCGAGCGCTATACCCTGTTGCCGAACACCGCCGGCTGCTACACCGCCGAGGATGCGGTGCGCACCTGCCTGCTCGCCCGCGAGCTGCTGGACGGCCACGACCTGGTCAAGCTGGAAGTGCTCGGCGACCCGAGGACGCTCTACCCGGACATCGGCGAAACCCTCAAGGCTGCCGAAAGGCTGGTTCGCGAGGGGTTCCAGGTGATGGTCTACACCAGCGACGACCCGCTCGCCGCGCGCAAGCTCGAAGACCTCGGCTGCGTCGCGATCATGCCGCTGGGCGCGCCCATCGGCTCCGGGCTGGGAATCCGCAACCCGTACAACATCGGCCTGATCGTGGAGAACGCCCGGGTTCCAGTGATCGTCGACGCCGGCGTCGGCACGCCCTCGGATGCCACCTTCGCCATGGAACTGGGCTGCGCCGGCGTGCTGATGAACACCGCCATCGCCAAGGCCCGCGATCCGCTGCTGATGGCCGCAGCAATGCGCAAGGCGGTGCAGGCCGGGCGCGAGGGTTACCTGGCCGGGCGCATGCCCCGGCGTTCGCTGGGCGACGCCTCGTCGCCACTGGGCGGTCTGTTCTACTGAGATAGTCGCCTCCTCGCTCCACCGGGCTTCACGCCCGGCGGGGCTCGTCGTTTTCCACGCTGATCCACCACACGAAGCAAAGCCAGCGTCTCCTCGCGAAGACGCTGGCCGGGCCGTTTCGAGTGGTTACGGCATGGCGCGCGCCGGGTTCGCGCTACCCGCCGAGGCCTGCTTTTCCTTGCCCTGCTTCTTCGCGTAGCGGCCGATCCACCAGGCCGAGTAGGCACTGATCACACCGACGCCAAGCACGTACCAGCAGGTGGTCCAAGGTTGCCCGCCACTGCTGCGCATCAGTGCGGTGGCGATCATCGGGGTCAGGCCGCTGGCGAAGATGCCGGAGAACTGATAGACGAAGGAGATCCCGGTGTAGCGCACCTTGGCGTCGAACAGTTCGCAGAACATCGCCGCTTCAGGCCCATAGACCGAGGCGTAGAAGATGCCGAACGGGATCACGATGGCCAGCCAGATGGTGAACATGTCGCCGCCGCTGGTGGTCATCATCCAGAACGCCGGGAAGGCCGAGATGCCGGTGATCAGCGAGCCCCACAGGTACACCCGGGTTCGTCCGATGCGGTCGGACAGCGCGCCGAACAGCGGGATGGTGAAGCACATCACCACCGCCGCCACCATCACCCCGATCAGCGCCTGGGCGCGCGGCAGGTTGAGCGTCTGCGTCAGGTAGCTGAGGGAGAACACGCCGAACACGT
>NZ_DJTK01000044.1:0-79343 GCF_002438225.1 Pseudomonas sp. UBA6310
GCCACATCCACAGGAAGCGCGGATCGTAGGCGCGGCCGCACATTCCGTAGTTACCGGCGCCGAAGCTGCCGCCGATGATCACGGTGAACTTCGGCACGCGGGCGCAGGCCACCGCGTTGACCAGCTTGGCGCCGTGCTTGGCGATGCCGCCGGCCTCGTATTTCTGCCCGACCATGAAGCCGGTGATGTTCTGCAGGAACAGCAGCGGAATGCCGCGCTGGCAGGCCAGTTCGATGAAGTGCGCACCTTTCTGCGCCGATTCGGCGAAGAGAATGCCGTTGTTCGCCAGGATCGCCACCGGGTAGCCATGCAGGTGGGCGAAACCACAGACCAGCGTGGCGCCGAACAGCGCCTTGAATTCGTCGAAGGCCGAGTCGTCCACCAGGCGCGCGATCACTTCGCGCACGTCGAACGGCTGCTTGGCGTCGGCCGGGATCACCCCGTACAGCTCCTCGGCGGCGTAGCGCGGGGCAATCGGCACACGGCTGTTGATCTCGCCCTGCTTGCGCCAGTTGAGGTTGGCGATGCAGCGCCGGGCCAGGGCCAGGGCGTGCTCGTCGTTCTCGGCGTAATGGTCGGCGACGCCGGAGGTCTTGCAATGCACGTCGGCGCCGCCCAGTTCCTCGGCGCTGACCACCTCGCCGGTGGCGGCCTTCACCAGCGGCGGCCCGGCGAGGAATATCGTCGCCTGGTTGCGCACCATGATGGCTTCGTCGGCCATGGCCGGCACGTAGGCGCCGCCAGCGGTGCAGGAGCCCATCACCACGGCGATCTGCGGGATGCCCTGGGCGCTCATGTTGGCCTGGTTGAAGAAGATCCGCCCGAAGTGCTCGCGGTCGGGAAACACCTCGTCCTGGCGCGGCAGGTTGGCGCCGCCGGAGTCCACCAGGTAGATGCACGGCAGGCGGTTCTGCTGGGCGATGGCCTGGGCGCGCAGGTGCTTCTTCACGGTCAAGGGGTAGTAGCTGCCGCCTTTCACCGTGGCGTCGTTGGCGATGATCATGCATTCCACGCCCTCGACGCGGCCGATGCCGGCGACCACGCCGGCGGCCGGAACCTCCTCGCCGTAGACCTCGTGGGCAGCCAGTTGGCCGATCTCGAGAAACGGCGAGCCGAGATCGAGCAACTGGTCGATGCGTTCGCGCGGCAGCAGCTTGCCACGCGCGGTATGACGTTCCTGGGCCTTGGTACCGCCGCCTTCATGGACGCGGGCGAGCAGGGCGCGCAGCGCGTTGACCTGCTCCAGCAGCGCGGCGCAGTTGGCGGCGAACTCGGGCGAACGCGGGTTGATCCGGGTGTGCAGGATGGTCATCTGTGCTTCCTGTAGGGTGCGCCGTGCGCACCATGGCAGTGTGTGCGGTGCGCGCGGCGCACCCTACGGATCACCTGGTCTCGTTGAACAGCTCGCGACCGATCAGCATGCGGCGGATCTCGCTGGTGCCGGCGCCGATCTCGTAGAGCTTGGCGTCGCGCAGCAGCCGGCCGGTGGGGAATTCGTTGATATAGCCGTTGCCGCCGAGGATCTGGATCGCATCCAGGGCCATCTGCGTAGCGCGTTCGGCGGTGTAGAGGATCACCCCGGCGGCGTCCTTGCGCGTGGTCTCGCCGCGGTCGCAGGCCTGGGCCACGGCGTAGAGGTAGGCGCGGCTGGCGTTGAGCTGGGTGTACATGTCGGCGACCTTGCCCTGGATCAGTTGGAACTCGCCGATGCTCTGGCCGAACTGCTTGCGGTCGTGGATGTACGGCACGATCACGTCCATGCATGCCTGCATGATCCCGGTCGGGCCGCCGGAGAGCACCACGCGCTCGTAGTCGAGGCCGCTCATCAGCACGCGCACGCCGCCATTGAGCTGGCCGAGCACGTTCTCTTCCGGCACCTCGACGTCGTCGAAGAACAGTTCGCAGGTGTTGGAGCCGCGCATGCCGAGCTTGTCGAACTTGGTGCCGCGGGAAAAACCCTTCCAGTCGCGCTCGACGATGAAGGCGCTGATGCCGTGCGGGCCTTTCTCCAGGTCGGTCTTGGCGTAGATCACGTAGGTGTCGGCATCCGGGCCATTGGTGATCCAGGTTTTGCTGCCGTTGAGCACGTAGCGGTCGCCGCGCCGGTCGGCGCGCAATTTCATGCTGACCACGTCGGAGCCGGCGTTCGGTTCGCTCATCGCCAGGGCGCCGACGTGCTCGCCGCTGACCAGTTTCGGCAGGTAGCGGGCCTTCTGTTCGGCCGTGCCGTTGCGCTTGATCTGGTTGATGCACAGGTTGGAGTGCGCACCGTAGGAGAGGGCGACCGATGCCGAGCCGCGGCTGATCTCCTCCATGGCGATCACATGGGCCAGATAACCCAGGCCCGAGCCGCCGTATTCCTCTTCGACGGTGATGCCCAGCAGGCCCATGTCGCCGAGCTTGCGCCACATGTCCAGGGGGAACTGGTTGCTGCTGTCGATCTCGGCGGCGCGCGGTGCCAGTTCGCTGGCGACGAATGCCCGGGTTTGCTCGCGGAGCATGTCGAGGGTTTCGCCCAGGGCGAAGTTGAGGCTTGGGTAGCTCATGGTGATCACCTGTTTCTTGTTGTTGTGGTGAGTCGTGCAGCGATCGGCGTCAGGCGGTGGTGGCGGCCATCGCCGCCCGGCAGCGCTCCTCGGCGGTGTCCAGTTCCAGTTTCATTTGTTCGATGTCGAGCAACTGCTGGTCGAGTTGTGCCCGGCGCTCCTCGATCTTGCGCATGAAGGTTTCCAGCTGAACGCGATTGCCCTCGGCCGGATCGTAGAGCTCGATCAGTTCCTTGCATTCGGCCAGGGAGAAGCCGATGCGCTTGCCGCGCAGGATCAGTTTGAGGGTCACCTTGTCGCGGCTGCCGTAGACACGCTCCTGGCCGCGGCGCTCGGGCGCCAGCATGCCCTGCTCCTCGTAGAAGCGGATGGCGCGGGGCGTGATGTCCAGCTCGCGGGCGAGATCGGAGATGGAATAGCGGCTCATCGAGGTGACCTCAGTGTTTGCTTGACGTTAACGTAAAGCAGGGTTGACGTTAACGTCAACCAGATTGGAGCGCTGCCGATTGGCTGGGAGTACGGGGAGTGAAGGCGGGGAGGTTTGTGTCGAGGGTCGGATTTGGGCAGTGAGCGTTCCGCTCAACGAGCTCGACGTGAAGCGCAGGCCGTTGAAAGCTAGAATCTACTTTAGCTTTCAATCGGCCTTTTCAATCAATGATTTAGCGAGCAAACCTCATGTGGCAACTGCGGAGACGGCCTTCTGCTCGCTCGCCGAGACCTTCTGCGCGATCTCGATCAGCTGTTCGCGCATCCAGCGGTTGGCCGGGTCCTGGTCGGTGCTTTCGTGCCAGTAGAGATGGCTTTCGACGTTGGGCACGTCGTTCACCGGCAGGTCGACGTAATGCAGGTCGTGCCGCTTAGCGAAGCGCTCGGGGACGGTCATCGCCATATCGGTCTGTTGCAAAACGGTGGATGCCATCAGGTAATGCTGCGAGCGCAGTACCACTCGGCGCTGGATGCCCATCTTGCCCAGCGACAGGTCGACGTAGCCGAGGCCGCTGCGCCGACTGGAAATGTGGATGTGGCTGAGTGACAGGTAGTCGTCGAGGCTGATCTTCTCCTTCGCCAGCGGATGGCCGCGGCGCAGGGCGCAGACGTAGCGGTCGTCGAGCAGCTTGACGTGGCGTACCTGAGGGTCGGTGTTCAGCGGCGCATCGACGGCGAAATCCAGGCGCCCGGCAGCCAGCTCCTTGGTCATTTCGCGTCGCCGCGACAGCATGCTTTCGATGCACACCTGCGGTGCCAGGCGGCGCAGGCGCTGGAACAGCGGCGGCAGCAGCACGGCCTCGGTGAGATCGGTCATGCTGACCCGGTAGGTCTTGTTCGCCTGCTGCGGGTTGAAGATGCGGCTCTCCTGAACCGACACCCGCAGTAACTGCAGCGCATTGCGCACCGGCCCGATGATGTTCTGCGCCATCGGCGTCGGCACCATGCCTTGGGCGGTACGCACGAACAGCGGGTCGTTGAAGGTTTCGCGCAGGCGGGCGAGGGCGTTGGACACCGCGGGCTGAGTGATGCCGACGATCTGTCCGGCGCGGGTCAGGTTGGCCTCGCTGTAGATGGCGTCGAACACGATGAAGAGGTTGAGGTCGACCTTGCTGAGGTTCATTGTCACGCGTCCTTTTGTCTTTGTTATGGGCCGATCATATATAAGTTATGAATGTTAATACACGACAAAAATAGCTTCGATTAATCCAAATCGCTGCTCTAGCATCTTCTCCATCACTTAACGAAAACCGCCCTAGAAGGTTTGCCGCGATGGATTTCTCCTACTCTCCCAAGGTTCAGGAACTGCGCGAACGCGTCACCGCGTTCATGGAAGCCCATGTGTATCCCGCCGAGCCGGTCTTCGAGCGGCAGGTTGCGGAGGGCGACCGCTGGCAGCCCACGGCGATTATGGAGGAGCTCAAGGCCAAGGCGCGCGCAGAAGGGCTGTGGAACCTGTTCCTGCCGGAGTCCGAGTACGGCGCCGGCCTGACCAACATGGAATACGCGCCGCTGGCGGAGATCATGGGCCGCTCGCTGATGGGCTCCGAGCCGTTCAACTGCTCGGCGCCGGACACTGGCAACATGGAAACCCTGGTGCGCTACGCCAACGAAGCGCAGAAGCAGCAATGGCTGGAACCGCTGCTGAGGGGGGAAATCCGCTCCGCCTTCGCCATGACCGAACCGGGCGTGGCGTCCTCCGACGCTACCAACATGCAGGCGAACGCCGTGCGTGACGGTGACGAGTGGGTGATCAACGGACGCAAGTGGTGGACCTCCGGCGCCTGCGATCCGCGCTGCAAGATCATGATCTTCATGGGCCTGACCAACCCGGATGCGCCGCGTCACCAGCAGCACTCGATGATCCTGGTGCCGAGCGATGCGCCGGGCGTGACCATCCTCCGCCCGCTCCCGGTGTTCGGTTACGACGACGCGCCGCATGGCCACGCCGAAGTGCTGTTCGAGAACGTGCGGGTTCCCTACGAGAACGTGCTGCTGGGTGAAGGGCGCGGGTTCGAGATCGCCCAGGGCCGCCTCGGGCCTGGCCGTATCCACCACTGCATGCGCTCGATCGGCATGGCCGAACGGGCACTGGAGCTGATGTGCAAGCGCGCCGCCAGCCGCACCGCGTTCGGCAAGCCGCTGGCCCGTCTGGGCGGCAACATCGACCACATCGCCAATTCCCGCATCGAGATCAACCAGGCACGCCTGCTGACCCTCAACGCCGCCTATATGATGGACACCGTGGGCAACAAGGTGGCGCAGAGCGAGATCGCGCAGATCAAGGTGGTCGCGCCGAACGTCGCGCTGAACGTCATCGACCGCGCGATCCAGATCCATGGCGGTGCCGGTGTATCCAACGACACTCCGCTGGCATACTTCTGGGCGATGCAGCGCACTCTGCGCCTGGCCGACGGGCCGGACGAAGTGCACCGCATGGCGGTCGGCAAGTACGAGATCGGCAAGTACGTGCCGCGGGAGATGCTGCGCTCGGGGCGTTGATTCCGCGCCAAAAAAAGCCCGCGAAAGCGGGCTTTTTCGTTTTACCTCAGTCCAGCCAGTTCACCCTGGGGAACAGCGCGCGGAAGGCTTCCGGCATCGCCACCACCCGCGACTGCCGATAGTCGAAGAACACGAAGCCGGACTTGGCCATGGCGATCAGCCGGCCATCGGCGGGCCGGGTGATGCGGAAGGTGATGTCGCCGCCGTAACGGTTGAAGTCCATCACGCCCACCTCGAACAGCAACTGATCGCGGGCATGAGCCTCGGCCCTGTAGGTGGTGGCGAGGTCGGTGACGATGATGCCGCTGCCGTCGCTGCGCGATTCGCCGATGCCGTACTCGAACAGGAAGCGCGCACGGGCCTCGGAAATCATCGAGATCATCGAATCGTTGCCCAGGTGGTTGGCGCCGTTGATGTCGGTGATGCGCACGGTCAGCTGGGTGCTGAAGCAGTATTGGTCTTCCGGGAAGTCGAGAATCAGGCGGGCCATGTCGGCAACTCTATGGGGCGGGAGGGGAGGGAAAACCCGGCCTCGGGCGAGGCCGGGAGCTGACGGCTTCAGCTTTCGGAGGTATGCGATTTGGCCGAGCCGATCAGGCCGTCGGCGCGGAACATGTGCTTGATGCCGCGCACCGCCTGGCGGATCCGGTCCTGGTTCTCGATCAGGGCGAAGCGCACGTGGTCGTCACCGTAGTCGCCGAAGCCGACGCCGGGCGACACGCAGACCTTGGCATCGGTGAGCAGTTTCTTGGCGAATTCCAGCGAGCCGAGCGCCGCGTAGGCGTCGGGAATCTTCGCCCAGACGTACATCGACGCCTTGGGATTCTCGACCATCCAGCCGGCCTCGTGCAGGCCCTTGACCAGCACGTTGCGACGCTGGCGGTACTGCTCGGCGATATCGCGCACGCACTGCTGGTCGCCTTCAAGAGCGGCGATCGCGGCGACCTGCAGCGGCGTGAAGGTGCCGTAGTCGTGATAGCTCTTGATCCGCGCCAGAGCGTTCACCAGCTGCTTGTTGCCGACCATGAAGCCGATTCGCCAGCCGGCCATGTTGTAGCTCTTGGACAGGGTGAAGAACTCCACCGCGATGTCCTTGGCGCCGGGCACCTGCATGATCGAGGGCGCCTTCCAGCCGTCGTAGACGATGTCGGCGTAGGCCAGGTCGTGCACCACCAGCACGTCGTACTGCTTGGCCAGCGCGACCACGCGCTCGAAGAAATCCAGCTCGACGCACTGCGCGGTCGGGTTGGAGGGGAAACCGAGGATCATCATCTTCGGCTTAGGGATCGATTCGCGGATCGCCCGTTCCAGTTCGGTGAAGAAGTCGATGCCCGGCACCAGCGGGACGGAGCGTACCTGGGCGCCGGCGATCACCGCGCCGTAAATGTGGATCGGGTAGCTGGGGTTGGGCACCAGCACCGTATCGCCATGGTCCAGCGTGGCGAGCATCAGGTGGGCCAGGCCTTCCTTGGAGCCGATGGTGACGATGGCCTCGTCTTCCGGATCGATGTCCACCTGATAGCGATCGGCATACCAGCGCGAGATCGCCCGGCGCAGGCGCGGAATGCCGCGCGAGGTGGAATAGCCATGGGTGTCTTCGCGCTGGGCCACGCTGCAGAGCTTCTCGACGATGTGCGGCGGGGTAGGCCCGTCCGGGTTGCCCATCGACAGGTCGATGATGTCCTCGCCACGACGGCGCGCGGCCATCTTCAGCTCGCCAGTGATGTTGAAAACGTAGGGGGGGAGACGATCGATACGCGCGAAGCGGCGCGCGGTGCGGACTTCAGTCATGCTTGCCTCGAAAACGTGAGCGCCCGGAACCGTCCGAGCGACGTCGGCCACTGCGGTGGCCAGGCCGGACAATAAGGCCCGGCGCAGGCTTTGTCGAGCGTCTCGATGCGCGCAGCATAGCGGTTGCTGGCCGCCACGAACGATAGGCTTTCCGGCGACTCGAACGGCAACGCTCATTTGGACGCCCAGATGGTTCCGCCCTGCACAACGAGAGAGAACCTTATCCGATGACTCGCCGCTCCATCGTCCTGGGCCTGTTTACTGCCAGCCTTTCCGTGACGCTGCCGGCGGCGGCCATGTCCGAACAGTGGTTCCAGGCCGAGGCCGACACGCTCTTCGCGCCGCTGATAGCGCAGTACGACGTACCCGGCCTGGCGGTCGGCGTGACCTGGCAGGGCAGGCACTATGTGTTCACCAAAGGGCTGGCGAACCGCGAAGCGGCGACGAGGGTGTCCCGCCAGACGCTGTTCGAGCTGGGCTCGCTGAGCAAGACCTTCAACGTAACCCTGGCGGCGCTGGCCCAGGAACGCGCGCTGTTGTCGCTCGATGACCGGGTTGGCGCGCATCTGAAGCCGCTCGACGGCAGCCCGGCCGGAGAGCTGAGCCTGATGGACCTGGCCACGCACCAGAGCAGTGGCATGCCCTTGCAGGTGCCGGATCAGGTCAAAGATGACAACGGCCTGATGAACTGGCTGCGGCAGTGGAAACCCACGCCGGGCGCCGGTCATGAGCGCTCCTACTCCAACCTCAGCATCGGCCTGCTGGGGCGTGTTTCCGCCCAGGCGTTCGGCCAGCCCTACGCCCAGGCGCTGCATGATCAGGTGCTCGCGCCGCTGGCGCTGAATCACAGCTACGTTCAGGTGCCGGCCGCTCGGATGCCGGATTACGCCTACGGCTACGCGCGGCAGGACAACAAGGCCATTCGCGTGAGCCCGGGTGTCCTCGATGCCGAGGCCTACGGCGTGAAATCGAACGTCGACGACATGCTGCGTTTCATCGATATCAACCTGGGCGAGGCAAGCGTGCCGGCGCCGCTGGCGGCGGCCATCGAGACGACCCATCAGGGCGTGACGCGTACCCAGAACTTCACCCAGGCGATGGTCTGGGAGCGCTACCCCTGGCCGCTTTCCCGCGAGCAACTGCTGGCCGGCAACGCGCCGTCCATGGCCTTGGAAGCGCAGCCTGCGACTCGACTGCCGAAGCGGGAAACAAACGAGCAGGGCGTGCTGTTCGGCAAGACCGGCTCGACCAATGGCTTTGGCGGCTACGTGGCCTTCGTGCCGGACGAGCGCATCGGCGTGGTGATGCTGGCCAACCGCAACGTGCCCCTCGAAGCTCGCGTGCGGGCGTCCTATGCGCTGTTGCAGCAGGTGCTGAAGGCGCAGCGCTGAGGGCCAGGCATTCTTCGGGCGCAGGAGCATGCCAAAGCCCCAATGCGCGTAGCGCCTTTTTTCGCGGCGCGGGTTTCCGGCGCCGAGCAATCCGTCCCGACGAAATTCCGACCCTGTTTGGCCAGCGCCATCCGCTCGGCAACTGCGTCGGCCGGCAGCGCGGCGCTTCGCTTCAAATCTTCGATGGCATAAAAAAGCCCCGCCGGGGCGGGGCTTCGGTTGGCTTGGAACTCAGCGTTCCATGACCTGCTTGACCTGCGATTGCGGGATCTGCTGCTTGCGACCGTCGCTGTCCTCGAATTCCAGCAGGCCGGTGTCTTCGTCCAGCTCCGGCTTGCTGTCGCTGCTGAGCATCTGCCCGTCGTTGGTGGCGATGATGTAGTCGTGGGCGCAACCGGCCAGACCGAGTACGCAGAAGACGGCAAAAATCCACTGTTTCATGCTGTAGCTCCTTACGGGATCGTGATTCGCCAAAGGCGTTCCCAGGTTCTGACAAGCCTGAGCAACGGATGCTCCCCAAGAAAAGAAAAAGCCCCGCACTGGGCGGGGCTCCTTCCTTGCTGCTGCGTCGCTATCAGGCCTGGACGACCGGGATATTGGCGCTGGCAGCCGCTTCCTTGTACTCGGCGATCTGGTCGAAGGACAGGTAGCGGTAGACGTCGGCAGCCATGCTGTCGATGTTCGCCGCGTAGCCCATGTACTCCTCGACGGTCGGCAGCTTGCCGAGGATCGACGCGACCGCTGCCAGTTCGGCGGAGGCCAGGTAGACGTTGGCACCGTCGCCCAGGCGGTTCGGGAAGTTACGCGTGGAGGTGGAAACCACGGTGGAGTTCGACGCCACGCGTGCCTGGTTGCCCATGCACAGCGAGCAGCCCGGCATTTCCATGCGTGCGCCGGCCTTGCCGTAGATGCCGTAGTAGCCTTCCTCGGTCAGCTGGTGCTGGTCCATCTTGGTCGGCGGCGACAGCCACAGGCGGGTCGGAATAGAGCCCTTGACCTTGTCCAGCAGTTTCCCGGCGGCGCGGAAGTGACCGATGTTGGTCATGCACGAACCGATGAACACTTCGTCGATCTTCTCACCGGCGACGGTGGACAGCAGGCGGGCATCATCCGGGTCGTTCGGCGCGCAGAGCACCGGCTCCGTAACTTCCGCCAGATCGATTTCGATGACTTCGGCGTACTCGGCGTCGGCATCGGCTTCCATCAGCTTCGGATCGGCCAGCCAGGCTTCCATCGCCTTGGCGCGGCGCTCCAGGGTGCGGGCGTCGCCGTAACCTTCACCGATCATCCAGCGCAGCAGGGTGATGTTGGAGTTCAGGTATTCGGCGATGGCGCCTTCCGGCAGCTTGATGGTGCAACCGGCAGCCGAGCGCTCGGCCGAGGCGTCGGACAGCTCGAACGCCTGCTCGACGGTCAGCTCGTTGAGGCCTTCGATCTCGAGGATGCGGCCGGAGAAGATGTTCTTCTTGCCTTTCTTCTCGACGGTCAGCAGGCCTTTCTGGATCGCGTAGTAGGGAATCGCGTGAACCAGGTCGCGCAGGGTGATGCCGGGCTGCATCTTGCCCTTGAAGCGCACCAGCACGGATTCCGGCATGTCCAGCGGCATGACGCCGGTGGCGGCGGCGAACGCCACCAGGCCGGAACCGGCCGGGAAGGAGATGCCGATCGGGAAGCGGGTGTGCGAGTCGCCGCCGGTGCCGACGGTGTCGGGCAGCAGCATGCGGTTCAGCCAGCTGTGGATGATGCCGTCACCTGGACGCAGCGACACGCCGCCACGGTTGCGGATGAAGTCCGGCAGCGTGTGGTGGGTGGTGACGTCGATCGGCTTCGGATAGGCCGCGGTGTGGCAGAAGGACTGCATCACCAGGTCGGCGGAGAAGCCCAGGCAAGCCAGGTCCTTCAGCTCGTCGCGGGTCATCGGGCCGGTGGTGTCCTGCGAGCCGACGGTGGTCATCTTCGGTTCGCAGTAGGTGCCCGGGCGCACGCCCTCGACGCCGCACGCCTTGCCGACCATCTTCTGCGCCAGGGTGAAACCCTTGGTGCTGGCAACGGGCTGGTCAGGCTTCTTGAACAGGTCGGCGGCGGGCAGGCCCAGCTCGGCGCGGGCCTTGTCGGTCAGGCCACGGCCGACGATCAGCGGAATACGGCCGCCGGCGCGGACTTCGTCGAGCAGCACCGGGGTCTTCAGTTCGAAGGTGGTGATGACTTCGTCGGTGCCGTGCTTGCAGACCTTGCCGGCATGCGGATAGACGTCGATCACGTCGCCCATGTTGATGTTCGACACGTCGAACTCGATCGGCAGGGCGCCTGCGTCTTCCATGGTGTTGTAGAAGATCGGCGCGATCTTCGAGCCGAAGCAGAAGCCGCCCGCGCGCTTGTTCGGCACGTAGGGGATGTCGTCGCCGAAGAACCACAGCACCGAGTTGGTGGCGGATTTGCGCGACGAACCGGTACCGACCACATCACCCACGTAGGCGACCGGGAAGCCCTTGGCGCGGATCTCCTCGATCTGCTTCAGCGGGCCGATGGAGCCCGGCTGGTCGGGAACGATGCCGTCGCGGGCCATCTTCAGCATGGCCAGGGCGTGCAACGGGATGTCCGGGCGCGACCAGGCGTCAGGCGCCGGCGACAGGTCATCGGTGTTGGTTTCGCCGGTGACCTTGAACACGGTCAGGCTGTATTTCTCGGCGATCGCCGGCTTCTTGGTGAACCACTCGCCGTCGGCCCAGGATTGCAGCACTTCCTTGGCGGCGGCGTTGCCGCTCTTGGCCTTCTCGGCCACGTCGTGGAAGGCGTCGAACATCAGCAGGGTGTGCTTCAGCTGCTCGGCGGCGGTGGCTGCCAGTTCGGCGTCGTCGAGCATCTCGACCATGGTGACGATGTTGTAGCCGCCCTGCATGGTGCCGAGCAGTTCGACAGCGCGCTTCTTGTCGATCAGCGGGGAAGTGGCTTCGCCCTTGGCCAGCGCGGAAAGGAAACCGGCCTTGACGTAGGCGGCTTCATCGACGCCCGGCGGTACGCGGTTGGTGAGCAGATCGAGGAGGAATTCTTCTTCGCCGGCGGGCGGGTTCTTCAACAGCTCGACCAGGCCTGCGGTCTGCTCGGCGTTCAGCGGCTGGGGCACGATACCCTGGGCGGCACGCTCTTGTACGTGTTTGCGGTAGGCTTCAAGCACAGTTTTACCCTCATCAGTGGTCCCGGAGGACACATAGTGGAAACCGACTTACGCATGCGCTTCTCCGCTTCTTGGGCGGGTCGGCCAGGGTCCGTCGGTTTCCATCCAGAAGCTGTTTTCAAAGTTTTACGCCGCAGGATCGGGCTTGATGAGGGCTGGCGCATTGCAGGTCGAGCGGGTCGACATGCCTGCGCCAACGAATCGTCCTGACGGGAGTTACTGTGCTCGTGACGCTTTGAAAACAGCTTCGAACGGACATTGGCGCCGAAAACGGCGGAGCTCATCCTACCGGAAAACGGGTGCGAAGTTAAGCCGCGGACCGGCAGTCGGACGGGGTGACCGGTGTTAGACAAAGGGCTAAGATGCCGGCCTGTTTCGCCGCCCGCCTTTCGTTGTTCGCCATGTCCAATCAGCGCATCAAGACGCCCTGCGTCGGTCTCTGCTCCACCGTCTACGGCGATCTGGTCTGCCGAGGCTGCAAGCGCTTCCACCATGAAGTGGTCAACTGGAACGCCTATAACGAGGACGAGCGCCGCGCGGTGTGGGCGCGTCTCGAGGTGCTTCTCGATCAGGTCATGCAGGCCAAGCTGGAGGTGTTCGATACCTCGCGCCTGCGCCAGCAGCTCGAACAGCGGCAGATCCGCTTCGTCCCCGAACAGTCGGCGTACTGCTGGGCCTACCAACTGATCGCCCGTGGCGCGCGGGTGATCAGCCAGCTGGATGCCTATGGCGTGGTGCTGATGCCGGAGTTTCGCGGCTGGACGCTGCCTGACCTGCGCGACGCCATCGACCGCGAGTTCTTCATCCTGTCCGAGGCGCACTACGAGCGCTACATCGCGCCGAAATTCCTCCGCGAAGGTGTCGAGCAACGCTTCCCCTGAGACGCACCCGCGCAACGAAAAAGCCGCCCGGAGGCGGCTTTTTCATGGGCGTCGTTCAGCGCTGGGCGACCAGTTCCTCAAGGTGGTCGATGATGTCGTCCGGCTTCAACACCAGCACATCGCTGTCCAGCGAATCCAGCACCACTTCGGCGGTATTGCCGATCAGCGCGCCGGAAAATCCGCTGCGCCCCACCGTGCCGAGCACCGTGACGGCGGCGTGCAACTGGTCCGCCACCTGGGGAATCACCACGTCGGCCGGGCCTTCGCAGACGTGCAGGCGTTCCGCCGGTACGTCGTACTCCGTCTGGAACACCGCGCACGCCTCCCGGTAGCGCGCCTCGATGGTCTCGCTGAGCTGGAAGGTCGGATCGGCAGAAGCAAGCATCGCCGCCGGGTGGGCGCTGACGACGTGCAGCGAGGCATTGGCCAGTTCGGCGATGTCGTAGGCATGACTGACGATGCTGGCGTGCAGCGTGCGGTGCTCGCTGTCCGAGTTGCCGACATCGACGGCAGCGAGCACCTTGCCGCCGGTCCAGAGCCTGTCGGTTTTCACCATCAGCACCGGGGCAGGGCAGTAACGCAGCAGTTTCCAGTCATCCGGAGTCAGCAGCAGGCGCTTGAGGGCGTTTTCCGCCACGTGCTGCTTGATCACCAGCCCGCAGCCTTCGGCCTGCTGGGCGTTGATCACCGTCTGGTGAGGAGTGTCCTGCCAGGCTTGCTGCGCGCTGGCGCTGTAGCCGTCCCGCTCCAGTTCGCTGACCAGCTCGTTGAGGTAGGTGGCGTGCTGGCGCTTGTTGTCGCAGACCAGCAGATGCAGGTGCGACTGGGTTACGCCGGCGATGAGGCGGGCGCGCTTGAGTGCCAGGTCATCGGTCTGATCGGGCTGTATGACCACCAGGATGCTGCGGATGGCGTGCATGGTGCTGTCCCTCGTGCCTGTTTCGACCCGAATGACTGTAGACGCTGGGTCCGGCGCCGCGGTTGATGCATATCAACCGCGCCAGGCTGGCCCTGCGACGGTGCATTCGTATAATGCTGCGCTTCGCGATATCGACCCGAGCCGCCATGCCTTTCCACACCGTCTCCCCGCGTTCCGCCGTTCGCCTTCTGCTTCATGGGGAGCGTGCGCATGCTGCCTGAGATCGGTGAATTCCTCGGTTGCAGCACGCCGGACGCCTGGATCGCCGCCGCGTTGCAGCAGCAGGACGTGATGCTGCTGGATCACAAGAACTGCGAGTTCAAGGCCGCGTCCACGGCGCTCAGCCTGATCGCCCGCTACAACGCGCACCTCGACCTGATCAACTATATGTCCCGCCTGGCCCGCGAGGAGCTGGTGCACCACGAGCAGGTCCTGCGCCTGCTGAAGAAGCGCAGGATCGGCCTGCGCCCGGTTTCCGCCAGCCGCTACGCCTCCGGCCTGCGCAGCACGGTGCGCAGCCATGAGCCGCAGAAGCTGGTGGACACGCTGGTGGTGGGCGCCTTCATCGAGGCGCGCAGCTGCGAGCGCTTTGCCGCGCTGGTGCCGCATCTGGACGAGGAACTGGGCAAGTTCTACTACGGGCTGCTGAAGTCCGAGGGCCGGCATTTCCAGAACTACCTGCGTTTCGCCTATCAGTACGGCGACGCCGCGGATGTCGAGCAGACGATCGAGCGGGTGAGGGCGGCGGAAGCCGAGCTGATCCAGAGCCCGGACAGCGAGCTCCGCTTCCACAGCGGCGTGCCGGCCTGATCGATCAGGCATTCGCCAATCCGTTCAACCCCGTGCCGCGTTGGCAGCTTCCTTGCGCAGATGGGTCATCACCTGGTCGGCCACCTCGGCCAGGCGTTTGCCGCTGTCCATCGCAGTGCGCAGCAGTTGCTCGTGGGCGGCCTGCTCGCTCAGTTGATAGCGTTTCATCAGCAGGTTTTTCGCCTGATCGACGCGTTTGCGCTCGCTGAGGGTGCTGCGCGCGTCCTTCAATTCCTCGCCCAGTGCTTGCAGGCGCTGCGTCTGTTCGTGAACCAGGTCGAGGATCGAGCGGTTCAGCTGGCTGCCGATACCGTCCTGCGGCGAGCCGTCGAGCGCGGTGCCCTGGACGTTGAACAGCACCGGCTGGGTGTTCGCGGCATTCCCGACCAGGCGCTTGAGCAATGCGCGGTGGTTGTCGAGATCGGCGCCGGCATCGGCGATGCTCTGCCGGCAGCGTTGCAGCAGGTCCCGGGCCAGCAGGTTCTCGACCTGTTTCATCGCATCGATGCGCCGGGTGCAGACGTCGAACCACAGCTCACCGAGATCGGCGTCCACCGCCGCGTTCTTCGCCGTGCGTTGTGCGACCCCGCGCAGCGATCGCAATTGGGCCTCCATGTCGCCCGCCAGGAGATCTTCCCAGACCGCCAGCGCGGACGAGTTGGCGTACTCGCGGAAGATGTCGAAGCAGCGCTGCTGCCCTTCGAGCAGGTGGCGCATTCGTTCATGCTGCGCGTCGTCGAGGTAGCCGGCGGCGAACCCGGCGACGCCGGTCGCGCGCTCCTGGCCGGCGAGCTCCTTGCCCTGCATGAAGTTGAACATCGCCACCAGGGCGCGGGTGAGCTCGGGGTCGAGGGCGGTGTCGGCGGCCTCGAAGACCACGGCGAGCAGGCCACCGATCAGGCGGGTGAAGCCCGTCATCGCTTCGCTGGAGGTCACCCGCTGTTCGCGGACGCGGCGGCGCAGGCGCGGCAGGTCGTCGAGGCTGTAGAGGACGAAGGCGATCCGGTTGAGCAGCCGCGCCTTGTCCGTCGAGCCGCCGAGATCGAGCTGCTCCAGGCAGTCGCGCAGCTGCTTCTCGCTGTGCCGGGACTCGTCGCTGAGGCGGTCGAGGGTGGTCAGCAGGCGCTCCTGAACGTTGCCCAGGTACATGTTCGAGTAGCCGCGCTCCTTCTGCAGGGCATGCACCAGCTGGCTGATCATCGTTACCAGTTCGCAGGTGACGGCCAGGCTTTCCAGGCTCTGCAGTTCGCAGCGGCGGGCGGCGAGCATGAAGCGCAGGGCGGCGGGCATGCTGTCGTCGGTCATGGTCTTGCTCCTTCAAAGGATCGCGGCCGCTCCATGGTCGCGCATGGAGGCACCGGCGAACTGATGCACGTGGCATGCCGCCACTTCGCCGATCACCAGCACGGCAGGGCTTTGCAGGGCGAAGTCCGCGGCGTCCCGTTGCATGCGCGAGAGCGTGGAGCGGCACTCGCGCTGGCCCGGCAGCGAGGCCTGCTCGATCATCGCCACCGGGGTGTCGGCCGGGAGGCCTCCGGCCAGAAGATGATTGCGGGTTTCGCCCAGCTTGGCCACGCCCATGTAGACCACCAGCGTCGTGCCGCTGCGCGCCAGGGCCGACCAGTCGGGGCTGGCGCCGTCCTCGGTATGCGCCGTGACCAGGGTGACCCCGCGAGCCACGCCGCGCAGGGTAAGCGGGATGCCGCACTGGGTGGCGGCGGCCAGCCCGGCGGTGATGCCGTTGACGATTTCGCAGGCGACGCCATGTCCGGCCAGCCATGCCGCTTCTTCGCCGCCACGGCCGAAGATGCACGGGTCGCCGCCCTTCAGGCGTGCCACGCAGCGGCCCTGGCGGGCGTAGCGCAGCATCAGGCGCTGGATGAATGCCTGCGGGGTGGAGCGGCAGCCGCCGCGCTTGCCGACGCGCAGGACGCGCGCCTGCGGACAGTGCGCGAGGACCTGCGGATTGACCAGGTCGTCGAGCAGCACCACTTCGGCTTCGCCCAGGGCACGCACGGCCTTGAGGGTGAGGAGTTCCGGATCGCCGGGGCCGGCGCCGATCAGCCAGACTTTCGCGTTCATTCGATTTACCTCGTCAGGTGGTTGGCGGTCGGTCTCAGTGCCGATAGAGCCAGGTGAGGATCAGTACCAGGTTGAGCAACAACGACAGCCCGGCGATCGCCCGCCAGGTTTTCAGGGGTTCGCGCTGCAACAGCGGGCGCGCGAGGGTGGGCGGCTGGCGTTCGCCCTGTTCCAGCTGCAGCAGGGCTTCTTCGGCGGTTTCGAAACGGTCGGCCGGATCGCTGGCCAGGCAACGCGCCAGCCAGGCGTCGAGCCAGGCCGGCAGTTCCGGCCGGCGTCGGGCCGCACTCGCCGGCGGCGAATGGAAGCGTGGAACCTGGAACGCCTCGACCTCGCCGTAGGGAAATTGCCCGGTGAGCAGCCGATGCAGCGTGACGCCGACGGCGAACAGGTCCTGGCGCGGCTCCGGCTCGGCGCCGTGGTAGCGCTCCGGGGCGATGTAGCTGGGGGTGCCCGGCAGGCCGTAGGCACCGTCGCGCGACAGCCCGGGGCAATAGGCCAGGCCGAAATCCAGCAGGCGCAGCTCGCCGTCCGCGCCACGGTGCAGGTTCTCCGGCTTGATGTCGCGGTGCAGGATGTTGCGCCGGTGCAACTGGCCGACCGCGCGTAGCAGGCGCGTCGCGCAATCCAGCCATTCGCCCAGCGGCAAGGGGCCGTCCGCCTCGAGCTGCTCGGCGAGGCTGCGACCGGCGTACTCGCGCTGCACGTAGTACAGGTGGCGACGCTGGGGCAGCGGATGGATTTCGACGAAGGCGCGGCCCGGCACGCGGCGCTGCAACCATTCCTCCATCATCAGTGCCTGTGCGGCCGATCCATCCTCGGCCAACGCGGCGGGCAGCGTCTTCAGCAGCCAGTGCCGGCCCTGCTCGTCGGCCACGCGATAGCGCCGCGACTGCTGCGATTCACTGAGCAGCGCCAGCACCTGCCAGCCCTCGAAACGCTGGCCCGGCTTGAGCACCGGCGCCGGTGGCCAACTGGCGGCCTGGTCCTGCCAGTCGCTTTCCGGCAGCGCTTCCACGCGGATCAGCAGCGCGCTGGCATTGTCCTGGCTGCCGGCGCAGTGCGCGGCATGCACCAGCGCCTGCGCGGCGGAGCGAGGGTCGTCGGTGGCCTGCAGCACGCTGCGCACGCCCGCGTCGCCCAGCATGCTCCACACGCCGTCGCTGAGCAGCAGGAGGGTGTCGCCGACGTTCAGTTCGCCCTCGCTGAAGTCGGCCACCAGGTGACTTTCCAGGCCCAGGGCACGGGTCAGCACATGCTGCATGCCTGGCTGCTGCCAGACATGGTCCTGGCTCAGCCGGCGCAGTCCGGCGTCGCGCCAGCGGTAGGCCCGGCAATCGCCGACATGCGCAAGGGTGAAGCGCCGCCCGCGCAGCACCAGCGCCGACAGGGTGGTCAGCAGCGGCTGGCCGTTGCCGGCGGTCTGCAGCCAGCGGTTCTGCGCCTGCAGCAGTTTTTCCAGGCTCTGCGCCACGCTCCAGGTTTCCGGCGTGGCGTAGTAGTCCTGCGCCAGAGCCTGCACGCTGGACCGCGCCGCCAGTCGGCCGTCGGCGCAGTAGCTCACGCCGTCGGCCAGGGCGAACAGGCAGCCTTTGCTGCCGGCCAGCGAGGGCTCCGGGAGCACGCTGCGCAACGCGTCCTGGTTCTCCTCGCGCGGGCCGGTGGCGCTGGCTTCGCCGATGACGAGCTTGAGCGACATGCGCGGGCTCAGACGCGCGCTGCGGTGGAGGCCGCGGAGCCCCAGGTGGTGCGCCAGCGACGCTTGACGCCGCACAGGCCGAACCAGGCAACCACCGCCAGGCTGGCGAACAGCCACAGGCCGAGCTGGTAATCGCCGGTCGCCTGCTTCACCGCACCGAGGCCGGACACCAGCAGGAAGCCGCCGATGCCGCCGGCCATCCCGATCAATCCGGTCATCACGCCGATCTCGCGATGAAAGCGCTGCGGCACCAGCTGGAACACCGCGCCGTTGCCCGCGCCAAGGCTGAGCAGCGCGACCACGAACAGACTCAGTGCCACCAGCGAACTGGCAATGTGGAAGCCCACCGCGGCGATGCAGATGGCGGCGAGGGTGTACATCGCCAGCAGGCTGCGGATGCCGCCGATGCGGTCGGCCAGCGCGCCACCCAGCGGGCGGAACAGGCTGCCGCCGAACACGCAGGCGGCGGTGTAGTAACCAGCGGTCACCGGATCGAGGCCGTACTGGTCATGGAAGTAGCCGGGCAGGGCGCTGGCCAGGCCGAGGAAGCCGCCGAAGGTCACGCTGTAGAAGAACATGAACCACCAGCTGTCCTTGTCGCCGAGGGCGCGAGCGTAGTCGGCCATCCGCTTCGGTGCCGGTCGCCGGGGGGCGTTACGGGCGCAAAGCACGAACAACGCGAGGGTGATCACCAGCGGAATCAGGGCAAAGCCAAACACGTCGTTCCAGCCGAACATCTTCGCCAGCGCCGGCGCGAACAGCGCGGCGAACACCGTGCCGGAGTTGCCGGCGCCGGCGATGCCCATGGCCTTGCCCTGGTGCTGCGGCGGATACCACTGCGACGCCAGCGGCAGCGCGACGGCGAAGGAGGCGCCGGCAAAGCCGAGGAACAGCCCGAGCAGCAGCGTTTGCTCGTAACTGTGCACACCCGCCAGCCAGGCCACCGCCAGCGCGGCGATGACCACGCACTGGCCGAAGATGCCGGCGGTCTTGGGCGACGTCCGATCGGCGAACAAGCCGAGGATCAGGCGGAACACCGCCCCGGCGAGAATCGGCGTGGCCACCATCATCGAGCGCTGCTGGGTGGTCAGTTGCAGGTCGGTGGCGATCTGCACGGCCATCGGCCCGAGCAGATACCAGACCATGAAGCTCAGGTCGAAATACAGAAAGGCCGCGAACAGCGTCGGCGTGTGGCCGGCTTTCAGGAAACTGGAGTTCATCGTGAATCCCCTCATCTTTTTCAGGCGCAAAAAAAAACGCCAGAGCATCGTCCCGTTTACGGGGTGGATGCCCTGACGCCTTTGTCAGGAGGTGGATGACCATGGGGATCATCCGCGGTTTGGCAAATGCAAGGAGCAGGCCATTGGCTGGTATTCGAACGGTAGAAAACGTATTTGCGGCACGGTGGCCGTAATTTGAAGGTATCTGGGCGCAGACCGCGTTGCGTGGGGCTGGAGTGCCCATCTTTGCGATGGTTTTCCTGCCGCCAAGTAGTGCGCCCGACATCGTTTTGGTGCGCTTTTCGCGCAGCAATCACACGCTGTCGAAAACCTCCACCCTGCCGTCCCGCAAGCGCACCGGCCAGGCGCGCAGGCGTTGTTCGGGATACTCCACGCAACTGCCGTCTTCCAGGCGGAAGTGCTGCTTGTACAGCGGCGAGGCGATGACCAGTTCGCCGCCGAGCTGGCCGACGATGCCGCGGCCGATCACATTGGCGGAGGATTTCGGGTCGCGGTTGTCGAGGGCATAGAGCGGCCGGTCGGCCTGCTGCGGCAGGTAGAACAGCGCGATCTGCCGGCCCTCGAGCAGCACCACCACGCCGGACTCGGCGACCAGGTCGCGCTCGCCGCAGACCTCCCGCCAGTCGTTGCCGCCCATCGCCGCGTGCGTTTCTCTCGAGGTGTTCATCAGACGCTCTCCACGGTCAGGGGAATCAGTTCGGGTTCGTTGGCGTTTGCCGGGCGGCGCTGGCCGCGCTCCTTGACGAAGCGGATGTCGGGGTCGCCGCCGCGGTCGTTGACGAAGGTGCGGAAGCGCTTGAGCTTGTCCGGGTCGGCGAGGGCGTTGGCCCATTCGCATTCGTAACGGTCCACCACCAGTTGCATCTGCGCCTCCAGTTCGCCGGCCAGGCCCAGGCTGTCGTCGAGGACCACGGCCTTGAGGTAGTCGAGCCCGCCCTCCAGCGATTCGCGCCAGACCGAGGTGCGCTGCAGCTTGTCGGCGGTGCGGATGTAGAACATCAGCAGGCGGTCGATGGTGCGGATCAGGGTGTCGTCGTCGAGGTCGGTGGCGAACAACTCGGCATGTCGCGGACGCATGCCGCCGTTGCCGCAGACGTAGAGGTTCCAGCCGTGTTCGGTGGCGATCACGCCGATGTCCTTGCTCTGCGCCTCGGCGCACTCGCGGGTGCAGCCGGACACCGCGAACTTGAGCTTGTGTGGCGAACGCAGGCCCTTGTAGCGGTGCTCGATGCGCAGCGCCATCTTCACGCTGTCCTGCACCCCGTAGCGGCACCAGGTGCTGCCGACGCAGGACTTCACCGTGCGTGTGGATTTGCCGTAGGCGTGGCCGGTCTCGAAGCCGGCGGCGATCAGTTCGCCCCAGATGTCCGGCAGTTCATGCAGCTGAGCGCCGAACAGGTCGATACGCTGGCCGCCGGTGATCTTGGTGTAGAGGTCGTATTTCTTCGCCACCGCGCCGATGGCGATCAGCCCGTCCGGGGTGATCTCGCCGCCCGGAATGCGGGGCACCACCGAATAGGTGCCGTTCTTCTGCATGTTGGCCATGAAGGTGTCGTTGGTGTCCTGCAACGGCACCAACGAAGGCTCCATGATCGGCCGATTCCAGCAGGAGGCGAGGATCGAGCCCACCACCGGCTTGCAGATGTCGCAGCCGACTTCGCCCTTGCCGTGGCGGGCGAGCAGGGTGTCGAAACTTTCGATGCCTTCCACGCGGACGATGCCGTAGAGTTCCTGGCGGGTGAAGGCGAAATGCTCGCAGAGGCTCTTGTCCACGGCCACGCCACGGGCGCTCAGTTCGTGCTCGAAGACCTGCTTGAGCAGGGCGCTGCAGCCGCCGCAGCCGGTGCCGGCCTTGGTCGCGGCCTTGAGTTCGCCGAGGTCGGTGACACCGGCGTCTACCTGGCAGCACACCGCGCCCTTGCTGACGTTGTGGCAGGAACAAATGGTCGCTGTCGCGGGGAGCGCGTCGACGCCCAGTGCCGGCGCGGACTCGCCGCGCGGCAGGATCAGGCTGGCCGGGTCGGCCGGCAGGGCGATGCCGTTCTGCGCGTATTGCAGGAGGGTGTCGTAGTAGCTGTTGTCGCCGACCAGCACCGCACCGAGTACCTGCTTGCCGTCGGCGGAAACCACCAGGCGGCGGTAGCTCGAGGTGGCTTCGTCGATGTAGCGGTAGCTGCGCGAGCCGGCGCTGGCGCCGTGGGCGTCGCCAATGGAGCCGACGTCCACGCCGAGCAGCTTGAGCTTGGTCGACATGTCGGCACCGAGGAATGGGTCGCACGGCTGCCCGCAGAGTTCGGCGGCGGCCTTGCGCGCCATCCGGTAGCCTGGCGCGACCAGGCCGAAGACGCTGCCGTTCCAGGCGGCGCATTCGCCGATGGCGTAGATGTCGGCGTCGCTGCTGCGGCAGTGCTCGTCGACGGCGATGCCGCCGCGCGGTCCGAGTTCCAGTCCGCACTGGCGGGCGAGGGCGTCCTGCGGGCGGATTCCGGCGGAAAACACGATCAGATCGGTTTCCAGGAACTCGCCCTCTGCGAAGTTCATCCGGTAGCGATGCTGCTCGCCAGTGCTGATCGACTGGGTAGCGCGCGACAGGTGCACGCCGACGCCCAGTGCCTCGATGCGCGCCCTCAGCGCCGCGCCGCCTTGGTCGTCCAGTTGCACCGGCATCAGGCGAGGGGCGAACTCCACGACATGAGCTTCCAGGCCGAGGGACTTCAGCGCGTTGGCCGCTTCCAGGCCGAGCAGGCCGCCGCCGACCACCACGCCGCGACGCGCGTCGCCGGCGGCGGCACGGATGCCGTCCAGGTCGTCGAGGGTGCGGTAGACCAGGCGCGAATTGCCTTCGGCGCCTTCGATGGGCGGCACGAACGGGTAGGAGCCGGTGGCCAGCACCAGCTTGTCGTAGGGGAAGCAGCCGTTGGCGGTGATCACTTCGCGGCGCTGGCGGTCGATCTCCAGCACCGGCATGCCCAGGTGCAGGGTCAGGCCCGGCTGCTGGTAGAACGCCGCGTCGCTCATGGCCAGCGACTCGGCATCGCGGCCGCCGAAGTATTCGGACAGGTGCACGCGGTCGTAGGCGCGCTGGCCTTCCTCGCCGAACACGTGGATGCGATAGCGCTGCAGGGCACCCATGGCGACCAGTTGCTCGACGCAGTGGTGGCCGACCATGCCGTTGCCGATGACGATTAGCGTCCGCACAGGATTGAAGGAGGTGGCTGAGTTCATGGGTTACCCCGACCGATACGGTTTTCTGGAGGCAAAAAAAAACGCCCGGGACCTTTCGGTCCGCGGGCGCCTTTGCCTGTTCTTCATATGAATTGTGGTGCCGTTCGCCAGGCTGCCTGGCGGAGCGTTGCGGTCTTCGACGGCACGCTGCGGCGAATGGACCGATGCAGTGGCCATGCCAGAACGGCGTTCGTGGCTGTGTTCCGTGCTACGAAAAAACCTCCAGGCCAGGAGCGACGCACCCTTGCGTCCGCTCGAGCGGCGCCGCCAGCGGCCTTCCGATGCGACGAGCCCGGTTGGTGAATCTGCCCCAATCACGGGCCGCGCCGTCGAACGTGCCTCCTTGTGGGGCCGCACCGCGGTGCGCAGAGCGATCGCCGAAGTACCTGCCGGCGGGCGCGGAACTCAATGAAACCGCGGTCTGCGAGCGCATCGTCGAACCGATGGCAAACCTGGCGTGTGCCTTGCACCGTCCTCGCTGCGCGTGATCAAAAACGATTGCGCACCCTTACGACAAAGGCGCCGTGCCGCTCCCGTTGAAAACGGAAGAGCGATACGGCGCCTTTTTTTGTTTCTGTGATTCGAGGTCCGGGTATGGCGAGCAACACGGTCAGGAGTGTGTGTCCTTATTGCGGCGTGGGCTGCGGCATCCTCATGCAGGTGGAGGACAACCGCGTACTCAAGGTCAGCGGCGACAGGCAGCACCCGAGCAACTTCGGCCGTCTGTGCACCAAGGGCAGCACCTGCGCGCAGCCGATCACCGCGCCCGGCCGCCTGCAGCATGCCTACCTGCGCAGCGAGCGCCCGCAGCAGCCGTCGCAGGTTGGCCTGGAGGAGGCCATCCAGGCAGCCGCGTCGCGCCTGCGCGGCATTCTCGATACCCATGGCCCCGACGCGCTGGCGCTGTATGTCTCCGGGCAGATGTCGCTGGAAGCGCAGTACCTGGCCAACAAGCTGGCCAAGGGCTTCTGGCGGACCAACAACATCGAGTCCAACTCGCGGCTGTGCATGGCCAGCGCCGGCAGCGGCTACAAGCTGTCGCTGGGGTCGGATGCGCCGCCCGGTTCCTACGAAGACTTCGAGCATGCCGACCTGTTCTTCGTGATCGGCGCGAACATGGCGGACTGTCATCCGATCCTGTTCCTGCGCTTGCTCGACAGGCGCAAGGCCGGCGCCCGGCTGATCGTCGTCGATCCGCGGCGCAGCGCCACGGCGGACAAGGCCGACCTGTTCCTGCAGATCCGTCCCGGCACCGACCTGGCGTTGCTCAATGGCCTGCTGCACCTGCTGTGGAAGAACGGCCACTGCGATGAAGCCTTCATCGCCGCGTTCACGGAAGGCTGGGAGGCGCTGCCAGCGTTTCTCGAACACTACACGCCGGCGCACGTCGCCGCGCTGACAGGGCTGGCCGAAGCGGACATTCGCCAGGCGGCTCAGTGGATCGGCGAGGCCGGCGAATGGATGAGCTTGTGGACCATGGGCCTGAACCAGAGCACCCACGGCACCTGGCACACCAATGCGCTGTGCAACCTGCACCTCGTCACCGGCGCCCTCTGTCGGCAGGGCAGCGGGCCGTTTTCCCTCACCGGGCAACCCAACGCCATGGGCGGACGCGAGATGGGCTACATGGGTCCCGGCCTGCCGGGGCAACGCTCGGCACTGATCGAGGAAGACCGCACGTTCGTCGAGGACGCCTGGGGCGTGCCGCGCGGCACTCTGCGCGACGAGACCGGTGGGGGAACCGTGGCACTGTTCGAGAACATGCGCGCCGGCAAGGTGAAGGCCTGCTGGATCATCTGCACCAATCCGGTGGCCAGCGTCGCCAACCGGGAGGCGGTGATCGCGGGGTTGCAGGCCGCCGAACTGGTGATCGCCCAGGACGCCTTTCTCGACGGCGAAACCAACCGCTACGCCGACATCCTCCTGCCCGGCGCGCTCTGGGCCGAGGCCGACGGCGTGATGATCAACTCCGAACGCAGCCTCAGCCTGGCGCCAAGGGCCGTCGAGCCCCCCGGCGAAGCCATCGCCGACTGGCAGCTGATCGCCCGCGTGGCCTGCGCCATGGGCTACGCCGAGGCGTTCAGCTACGCCTCCGCCAGCGAGGTGTTCGAGGAGATCAGGCGCTTCCACAATCCGGCGACCGGCTACGACATTCGCGGCGTCAGCCACGCCAGCCTGGGCCAGGCGCCGCAGCAATGGCCCTGTCCGCCGGGAGGCGGCCACGAACGTCACCCGCGGCGCTACCTGAACGACGGCATCAGCCAGCGCCTGCACCGGCGCGAGGACGGCAGCCTGCCGCGGCTGGCGTTCGCCACACCGAGCGGCAAGGCGCGGTTCTTCGCAAGGCCGTACATGAGCCCGGCGGAAATGCCCGACAACGCCTTTCCCTTCGTGCTCAACACCGGGCGCGTGCAGCACCAGTGGCACACTCTGACCAAGACCGGCAAGGTCGCCACCTTGAACAAGCTCAACCCCGGCCCGTTCGTGGAAATCCACCCCGAGGACGCCGAGCGGCTGGGCGTGGCCGTTGGCGATCGCTTGCAGATCCGCTCACGGCGCGGCGACGCAGTGCTGCCCGTGGTGGTCAGCGAGCGCGTGCTGCCAGGCAACTGCTTCGCGCCGTTCCACTGGAACGACGCGCAGGGCGAGGGGCTGGCAATCAATGCCGTGACCAGCAGCGCCGTCGACCCGATTTCCTTGCAGCCCGAATTCAAGTTCAGCGCCGTGGCGCTGAGCAAGGTCGAGCTGATCGAACACCGATTTCTCGACACGCCGACGACCCAGAGCGAGGTGACGGCGCCGGTGGAAGCCTTCGCCGCGCGGTTCGGCGACGCCAACTATGCGCCGCCGGAGCTGACTGACAGCGAGCGGATTTACCTGTCCGGCTTCATCAGCGGCCTGCGTTCCGCCGAGGGCGTCGGCGTGCCGAGCCTGCCGGCCCAGGCGCCGTTGGCGGTCGATACGCGCCTATGGCTGGACGGCATGCTCGCCGGCCTGTTCAGTCGCAATCAGCTGGTACCCGCCGCGCAGGCTCCGGCGCTGCCGCAGGTCACGCTGCTCTGGGCCTCGCAGACCGGCAACGTGGAAACGCTGGCCGAACGCTTCGCGCAGCGGCTGGGCGAGGCCGGGCTGGGCGTCGCATCGCACTGCATGAGTGACTTCCCGGCCCAGCGACTGGCGGAAACCAGCACGGTGCTGATGCTCAGCAGCACCTTCGGCGACGGCGATGCCCCGGACAACGGGCAGCGCTTCTGGGAAGGCCTGCGCGCCGCATCGGCGAGCCTGGAAAACCTGAGGTATGCGGTGCTGGCGCTGGGCGACTCCAGCTACGAACGGTTCTGCCAGCACGGCAGGAACCTCGACCGCCGTCTGGCCGAACTCGGCGCTACGCCGCTGCGCGCCTGCCTGACCTGCGACAGCGATTTCGATGAGCCCGCCGGCGCCTGGCTGGAAGAACTGCTGCCCATGCTTCACGGCGGCACGGCGGCGAGGCCTTCGGCTGGCGGCGCCTCCATTGTCGCCAGGGCCGAACCGACAGAGGTGGTCAGCAAGGAGCGCCCGCTGGGTGCCGAGCTGCTGGTCAACCTGAAGCTCAACGGCGAAGGCTCCGGCAAGGAAACCCGCCTGTTCGCGCTCGGTCTCGGCGAGTCGGGGCTGAGTTACCAGGCCGGCGATGCGCTCGGCGTATGGCCGAAGAACTGCCCGGCGCTGGTCGAGGAGGTGCTTGCCCTGGCGAAGCTGGACGGCGAGCAACTCGTGAATATCGCGCGGGTCGGCGATTTACCGCTGCGCGAGGCGCTGAGCAGCCATTTCGAGATCGCCCGGCCGAGCCAGGAAGCCCTGGCGCTGATCGCCGAGCGCAGCCGCAGCGACGAACTAAAGGCGCTGCTGGGCGAACGCCGGGCCGAACTGGGCGGCTGGCTGTGGAGCCGGCAACTGGCCGACGTGCTGCAGGCGTTTCCCGCCCGATACGCCGCCGAGGAGTTGCTCGGCAGCCTGAAACGGCTACAGCCGCGGCTGTATTCCATCGCCTCCAGCCCCAAGGCGCACCCCGACGAAGTCCACCTGACCGTATCGACCGTACGCTACGGCAAGCGCAAGGGCGTGGCGTCGACCTTCCTTGCCGACCGCGCGCAGGGCGGCGAAGTCCCGGTGTTCGTGCAGCGCTCGAAGCATTTCCGGCCGCCGGTCGATGGCGATGCGCCTATGGTGATGATCGGCCCCGGCACCGGCGTGGCGCCGTTCCGCGCCTTTCTCCAGGAGCGGCGCATGCGTGGCGATCGGGGGCGCAACTGGCTGTTCTTCGGTGAACAGCACGAAGCATCGGACTTCTACTACCGCGACGAACTGCGGGAGATGCAGCGCGATGGTCTGCTCACGCGCCTGAGCCTGGCGTTTTCCCGTGACCAGGCGCGAAAGATCTACGTGCAGGAACGCATCCGCGAGAACGGTGCGGAGCTGTGGCGCTGGCTGGAGGAGGGCGCGAGCCTGTACCTGTGTGGCGATGCCAGCCGCATGGCCCGGGATGTCGACGTCGCCCTGCGCGAGGTGGCGCGCGATCACGGCGGATTGGACGAAGAACGTGCGGCGGCATTCATCCGCGGCCTGGCGGAGCAGAAGCGCTACCTGCGCGATGTCTACTGATCAGCCTAGCGGGAAGGCGTCGAGGCGATAGCCTTCGGCGTCGATCTGCAGCGCCCAGCCCTGGGCATCCCAGTCGCCGAGCACGATGCGTTCGGCCGGCTGGCCGTCGACCTGCAGTGGATGCCGTGCGGGGCGATGGGTGTGGCCGTGGATCAGCCGCTTCACGCCATGTTCGTGCATCAGCCGGAGCACCTCATCCGGGGTGACGTCGACGATATCCGCGGCTTTCTGCCGGGTCTGCATGCGGCTTTCCTTGCGCAGCTTGCGACCGAGCCTGTGCCGGGTGGCCAGCGGCAGGTTGCGCAGGATGAACAGCACCAGCGGGTTGCGCAGCCAGCGGCGCAGGCGCATGTAGGCGATGTCGCGGGTGCACAGGCTGTCGCCGTGCATCAGCAGCACGCGCTCGCCCTGCAGCTCGACGACGCTCGGATCGGCCAGCAAGGTGCAGCCGGCTTCGCGACAGAACGCCTTGCCGATCATGAAATCGCGATTGCCGTGCATCAGGTAGATATGTGTGCCGCCGTCGCTCAACTGGCGCAGGGCTTCGGCGATCCGGTGCTGGAAGGGCGTCATGGCGTCGTCGCCGATCCAAGCTTCGAAGAAGTCGCCGAGGATGTACAGCGCATCGGCGTGTGCGGCGCGATCCTGCAGGAAAAACAGAAACGCCCGGGTGATGTCCGGGCGTTGTTCTTCGAGGTGCAGATCGGAAATCAGCAGGATCAAGGGATCACTCGACGATTTCGGCTTTCTCGATGATCACGTCGTCCACCGGTACGTCCTGGTGACCGGACTTCATGGTGGTGGACACGCCCTTGATCTTCTCGACCACGTCCATGCCTTCGGCGACTTCGCCGAACACCGCGTAACCCCAGCCCTGCACGGTCGGCGCGCTGTGGTCGAGGAAGGTGTTGTCGGCAACGTTGATGAAGAATTGCGCGGAGGCCGAGTGCGGCTCCATGGTGCGTGCCATGGCCACGGTGCCGGTCTTGTTGGAGAGACCGTTGTTGGCTTCGTTCTTGATGGTGGCGCGGGTGGCCTTCTGCTTCATGCCCGGCTCGAAACCGCCACCCTGGATCATGAAGTTGCCGATGACACGGTGGAACACGGTGTTGTCGTAGTGACCGGCCTTCACGTATTCCTTGAAGTTGGCCACGGTTTCCGGGGCCTTGTCTTCGAACAGGTTCAGGGTGATGACGCCGTGGTTGGTGTGCAACTTGATCATGGGAACTCACTCTTGTCTGGCAAAGGGCGGGGCGTCGAATCCGGGTGGGCCGAAGGCGGAGCGGGGCGGCAGCGGCCCTTCGATCCACTATCAACGAGCACGTCCGCTTTGCGGCTGTCAGGGGGTTGACGGGTTCGCTATCATACGGGCTTTGATTTGGCCGGCCTACCCTGCGCGGCGCACCCGAAGAGGCCGTTGCCGTTCCATCGCGATGAAACGTCAACGGACCATAAGATCAAGGACCCTATGAGCAAGCCAGAGACTCCCACCGCCAGCAACTTTCTCCGCCCGATTGTTCAGGCCGACCTCGACGCCGGCAAGCACGCGAAGATCATCACGCGCTTTCCCCCGGAGCCCAACGGTTACCTGCACATCGGCCACGCCAAGTCGATCTGCCTGAACTTCGGTCTGGCCAAGGAGTTCGGCGGCGACTGCCACCTGCGTTTCGATGACACCAACCCGGCCAAGGAAGACCAGGAATACATCGACGCCATCGAAAGCGACGTGAAGTGGCTGGGCTTCGACTGGTCCGGCGAGGTGCGCTACGCCTCCAACTATTTCGATCAGTTGCACGCCTGGGCGATCCAGCTGATCGAGGCCGGCAAGGCCTACGTCGACGACCTGTCTCCGGAGGAAGCGCGCGAGTATCGCGGCACGCTGACCGAAGCGGGTCGCAACAGTCCGTTCCGCGACCGCTCGGTGGCCGAGAACCTGGACCTGTTCGCGCGCATGAAGGCCGGCGAATTCCCCGATGGCGCACGTGCGCTGCGGGCGAAGATCGACATGGCCTCGCCGAACATGAACCTGCGCGACCCGATCCTCTACCGTATCCGCCATGCGCATCATCACCAGACCGGTGACAAGTGGTGCATCTACCCAAGCTACGACTTCACCCATGGTCAGTCGGATGCCATCGAGGGCGTGACCCACTCGATCTGCACCCTGGAATTCGAAGATCACCGTCCGCTGTACGAGTGGTTCCTGGCCAACCTGCCGGTGCCCGCACAGCCGCGCCAGTACGAGTTCGCCCGGCTCAACCTGAACTACACCATCACCAGCAAGCGCAAGCTCAAGCAACTGGTGGACGAGAAGCACGTCCAGGGCTGGGACGACCCGCGCATGTCGACGCTCTCGGGTTTCCGCCGCCGTGGCTACACGCCGGCCTCGATCCGCAACTTCTGCGACATGATCGGCGTCAACCGCGCCGGCGGCGTGGTCGACATCGGCATGCTCGAGTTCGCCATCCGCGAGGACCTGGACGCCAACGCCGCGCGCGCCATGTGCGTGCTCAAACCGCTCAAGGTGGTGATCACCAACTATCCCGAAGGCCAGGTGGAGAACCTCGAGCTGGCGCGCCATCCGAAGCAGGACATGGGCGTGCGCGTCCTGCCGTTCGGCCGCGAGATCTACATCGACGCCAGCGACTTCGAGGAAGTCCCGCCGGCCGGCTACAAGCGCCTGATCCCCGGTGGCGAAGTGCGCCTGCGCGGCAGCTACGTGATTCGCGCCGATGAGGCGATCAAGGATGCCGACGGCAACATCGTCGAGCTGCGCTGTTCCTATGACGAGAACACCCTGGGCAAGAACCCCGAGGGCCGCAAGGTCAAGGGCGTGATCCACTGGGTGCCCGCCGCCGAGAGCGTCGAGTGCGAAGTGCGCCTGTACGACCGTCTGTTCCGCTCC
The DNA here is from genome assembly GCF_002438225.1 of Pseudomonas sp. UBA6310. Classification (NCBI taxonomy): domain Bacteria; kingdom Pseudomonadati; phylum Pseudomonadota; class Gammaproteobacteria; order Pseudomonadales; family Pseudomonadaceae; genus Pseudomonas; species Pseudomonas sp. UBA6310. The sequence goes on from NZ_DJTK01000044.1 coordinate 30,298, forward strand.
GCCAACCCGGAGAAGGCCGAGGAGGGCGCGAGCTTCCTCGACAACATCAACCCGGAGTCGCTGGTGGTGCTCACCGGTTGTCGCGCCGAGCCGTCGCTGGCCCGGGCCGAGCCGGAAGAGCGCTTCCAGTTCGAGCGCGAAGGCTACTTCTGCGCCGACCTCAAGGACTCGCGCCCCGGCCAGCCGGTGTTCAACCGCACGGTGACGCTGCGCGATTCCTGGGGCCAGGGCTGAGAGCCCGCTTACGATCTGCTGCGCGTCGGCCATCCCGCGTTGGAAATCCCTTCGGACTGCTCATTTACAGCTTGTAAACTCCGCGTCCTCAGGTATTTCCGCCTTGGCTGGCTCTAGCTCGCGAGATCGTAAACTGGCTCTTTAACGTCACGATATCGTCGAAACGGGCCACGCGATGTGGCCCGTTTTTTTAGGACATGGACCATGCTTTCGATCTACAACACGCTGAGCAAGACCAAGGAACCCTTCAAGCCGCTGCTGGGCAACCAGGTGCGCATGTACGTCTGCGGGATGACCGTGTACGACTTCTGCCACATCGGCCACGCCCGCGTGATGGTGGCCTTCGACGTGATCGCCCGCTGGCTGCGCCATTCCGGCTACGAGCTGAACTACGTGCGCAACATCACCGACATCGACGACAAGATCATCCGTCGCGCGCAGGAGAACGGCGAATCCTTCGAGGCGCTGACCGAGCGCATGATCGCCGCGATGCACGAGGACGAGGCCCGCCTGGCGGTGCTGCGTCCCGATCAGGAGCCCCGTGCCACCGGCCACATCGCCGGAATGCACGCGATGATCCAGACCCTGATCGACAAGGGCTTCGCCTACGCACCGGGCAACGGCGACGTCTATTACCGGGTCGGCAAGTTCGTCGGCTACGGCAAACTGTCGCGCAAGAAGATCGAGGACCTGCGCATCGGCGCGCGTATCGAGGTCGACGAGTCCAAGCAGGACCCGCTGGATTTCGTCCTCTGGAAAGGCGCCAAGCCGGGCGAGCCGAGCTGGGAATCGCCGTGGGGCGCCGGTCGGCCCGGCTGGCATATCGAGTGCTCGGTGATGTCGACCTGCTGCCTGGGCGAGACGTTCGACATCCATGGCGGCGGCCCGGACCTGGTGTTCCCCCACCACGAGAACGAGATCGCGCAGAGCGAGGCGGCCACCGGCAAGCTCTACGCGGCATCCTGGATGCACGCCGGCGCGGTGCGCGTGGACGGCGAGAAGATGTCCAAGTCCCTGGGCAACTTCTTCACCATCCGCGAGGTGCTGGAGAAGTACCACCCGGAGGTGGTGCGCTACCTGCTGGTTTCCAGCCATTACCGCAGTCCGATCAACTATTCCGAAGACAGCCTGAAGGAAGCCAAGGGCGCGCTGGAACGCTTCTACCATGCGTTCAAGGGCCTGCCGGATGCACAGGCGGCCGGCGGCGAGGCATTCGTCGAGCGTTTCGCCACGGCGATGAACGACGATTTCAACTCGCCGGAAGCCTGCGCGGTGCTGTTCGACATGGTTCGCGAGGTCAACCGCCTGCGTGACACCGACCTGCCGGCCGCCGCCGGGCTGGCCGTGCGGCTGAAAGAGCTAGCGAAGGTGCTGGGTGTATTGCAGTTGGAGGCGGACGCCTTCCTGCAGGCCGGCGCCGAGGGCAAGGTCGATGCCGCCGAGGTCGAGGCGCTGATCGCCGCGCGCCTGCGCGCGCGCGCCGACAAGAACTGGGCCGAATCAGACCGCATCCGCGACCAGCTCGGCGCCATGGGTGTGGTCCTGGAAGATGGCAAGGGCGGCACCACCTGGCGTCTGGCGGAATAACCGAAGCCACATCGGAAAGGGCCGCTCAGCGGCCTTTTTCATTTTCGATGGTGCCATCCCGGCCGATGGCCCTTTCGACTCGAGCAACGGCTTACCCTTGGCCGCTATGCCACACGAAGCGGTTGGAACTACCGAATGCTGTCTGCCGTGAAACGCTACAAACTGCTGCTTTCCAGCGCGCTGGCGCGCTACTTCCCCCGTACCACCGCCTACCTCAATGCCGGGCCTGTCGCTGCTCCGGTGGCGCAAAAGCGTGCCGCGCGAAAGAGCGGCGCAACGACCAGGAAGCGCAGTGCCGGCAAGACCGCGGGCGGCAAACCCGCGTCCGCCGGGCTCTATTCGGCCAGCCCGATGCCCCTGGAGGCCGCTCAGGTCGCCGCGATGCGCGAACGGGTGAGCCAGGCCGTCAGCGTCGGTGTGATCAGCGCGCCGTCGGACGAGCAGTGGGCGATGATCCTCTCCCGTGGGGCCGCGACGCGTGTGTTCGCCGGCGCCGGCTCGGGAAAATCCACGACGCTGGTGCTGCGCGTGGTGTTCATGCTTTGCCACCTGCGCATCGACCCGGGCAGCCTCACGGTGATTTCCTTCACCAGCGCGTCCTGCGCGCAACTGCGCGAGCAACTCGGCCGCGTGCTGGCGTTCTGGGAGTTTCCCTTCGACGCCGCCCAGGCGCGCCAGTGCGTGCGGACCTTTCATTCGGCGATGGGCATGCTGGCGCGCGACCACCTGGGTGCGCCCCGCTGGTTCGAGCAACTATCCGAGCGCGGCGCCGACGCCGAGCCGGACAACCCGCTGACCGCCTCGCGTCTGAAGCCTGCGCAGACCGCCTTGCTCCGGCAGGCCTACCAGCGCTGCTACATCGAGCAGGCCGCTTTCCGTGGCGCCGTGCATCGGCTCCTGGGCATGTCTGCCCCCGGACCTGGCGAACCCATGAAGGCACCTATGGACGCCTATCAACTGCCCGGCGAGTTCTCCGCCGCGCCGCTGTTCGAGGTGTTCTACCAGCAGGCCGGCTTCATCCAGAGCATTGGCATCCGTATCGACCGTCTGGAGCCGAAGGCGCTGCCGTGCTCGACCGCAGAGCGGCTGTTCATCGAAGCGCTGGTGATGTTCTGGCGAGCCTTCGAAGGCGAGCTGAGCGAACGTGGGCTTATGACCTTCGATGGCGCCTTCCAGGCGCTCACGGACAGGTTGCCGAAGCTTCCTTCCGGCGGGGCGCTCGAGCCTCTGCGGCATCTGCTGATCGACGAATTCCAGGATATTTCGCCGCAGATCGTGCAGTGGCTACAGGCGGTACATCGGCGCCTGGCGGGCGAAGGCGGCGACGTCAGCCTTATGGCGATCGGCGACGACTGGCAGTCCATCTACGGCTGGCGCGGCAGTTCTCCGGAGCTGTTCATGGACTTCGATCGCCATTTCCCCAGCCGCGGGCGCTCGCGCAAGAGCACGCTGTTGCTGCTGGAAACCAACTACCGCTCCATCGAACCGGTGATCCGCGATGGCGAGGCGGTGCTCGCCGGGGTCGAGGTGAAGCAGGCCAAGCTCAGTCGCGCCTTCAGGCACGAGCAGCCGGGCGATCACGGCGTGCGGCTGGAGAGCGGCTTCGATATCAGGCGACACCTGCCACGGCTGATCCGGGAGATCACGGCCCAGTGCGAGCACGCCCTCGGCCGACCCGGTGCGGAGCGCAACGCCGTGCTGGTTCTCGGTCGGCGCAACGAGCCGCTGCGGGCGATCCAGGCCGAGCTGCCCGAACGACTGCCGGTGAAGACCTACACCATCCACCGCGCCAAGGGGCTGCAGGCCGAAGTGGCGATCATCCTCGACGACGGAGCCAGCGTCCCGGCGCACCCGCTGCGTAATGCGCTGTATCGGCACTCCGGCTTCTTCCGCAACAGCTACGACCAGGCGATGCAGGATGAGAGCCTGCGCCTGGCCTACGTGGCGATAACCCGTGGCGTCAGCCGGGTGATCTGGTTCACCGACAAGCCCAGGGGCGCGGCGCGGTTGCTGGAGCAGCGAACGGCTGGCCGGAAATGAGGAAGGGCACCCAAGGGTGCCCTTCGTTCCGTTGCGGCGTTGCAATCCTCAGGCGTGCAGGTGCTCGGCGGCGTACAGGGTGTTCTCCAGCAGGCAGGCGCGGGTCATCGGGCCGACGCCGCCGGGAACCGGGGTGATCCAGCTGGCACGTTGCAGCGCCGGTTGGTACTCCACGTCGCCGACCAGCTTGCCGTCTTCCTGGCGGTTGATGCCGACGTCGACGACGATCGCGCCCGGCTTGATCCACTCGCCCTTGACCAGACCCGGCTTGCCGACCGCCACCACCAGCAGATCGGCATTGGCGACGTGCGCCGCCAGGTCCTTGGTGAAGCGATGGGTGACGGTGACAGTGCAGCCGGCCAGCAGCAACTCCAGCGCCATCGGCCGGCCAACGATGTTGGACGCGCCTACCACCACGGCGTTGAGCCCGTAGAGATCGACGCCGGTGCTGGCGAGGAGGGTGATGATGCCTTTCGGCGTGCACGGGCGAAGCATCGGCATGCGCTGCGCCAGGCGGCCGATGTTGTACGGGTGGAAGCCATCGACGTCCTTGTCCGGGCTGATGCGTTCGAGCAGCAGCGATGCGTCCAGGTGCGCCGGCAACGGCAATTGCACGAGGATGCCGTCGATCTCCGGGTTCTCGTTGAGGCTGTCGATCAGGCCCAGCAGTTCTTCCTGGCTGGTTTCGGCGGGCAGGTCGTAGGCGCGGGAGTCGAAGCCGACCTCCTCGCAGTCCTTGCGCTTGTGCGAAACGTAGACCTGGGACGCCGGGTCGCTACCCACCAGAATCACCGCCAGTCCAGGTGCACGAAGACCCTGAAGACGCCGCTCGGCAACACGTTGGGCGATCTGCAGGCGGAGGCTGGCGGCGATCGCTTTGCCGTCGATCAGTTGTGCAGTCATTGCGCTTAGTTAACCATCGGGAAGGATTGAAAAAGGACGCGCATTCTCGCATGGCGTCGCGGGCGGGCAAAGTCGGCTGATTGGCGTTTCCCCGTAAGCTCTTTAAATACCTGAATATTTTTTCAATCCGAGTGTTGACGTGGTGCAGGCCTCTCTATAAGATTCGCCCCGCTTGTCGAGCACAGCCAGCCGCTGGGTAAGATGGAAAAAAGGGTAGAATTCGACCCTTGAGGCCAACGCTTTTAAGTCCGCGCTTCGCTTTCGAATGCAGATGATTAAGCGCCCGTAGCTCAGTTGGATAGAGCATCCGCCTTCTAAGCGGATGGTCGCAGGTTCGAGTCCTGCCGGGTGCGCCATTTGGCCGCTCAGGCACAGGCAAACGTAATATGGTGGGCGTAGCTCAGTTGGTAGAGCACAGGATTGTGGCTCCTGGTGTCGTGGGTTCGATTCCCATCGTCCACCCCATATTCGAGAAAACGCCAGGTCCAGTACCTGGCGTTTTCGTTTCAGCGTCATGCGGACGTGGTGGAATTGGTAGACACACCAGATTTAGGTTCTGGCGCCGCAAGGTGTGAGAGTTCGAGTCTCTCCGTCCGCACCATCTAATCAAACTGTTTTCCAGGTGGAAGTTCTGATGTGACCTGAAGGGGCGCGACTTAAAAGCGCTTCGGCAACAGGAATAAAAAGGCAGCTCCGAAATGGGCTGCCTTTTTTCGTTGTCCAGGATGGGTTTGGCGTTTTGATGTGCGCGTTACGGTCGCCCCGCTTGATCGGCTGCCAGGCGACAAGGATCTGCGTACCCGTACTTCCGGCTTTAGGTGCTCCCTGGCTAAATGTGCAGGTGTAACATTGCAGGTACAGCGTATCCAGCGACAAGCTATTGGTTTGCCAGTCTATAAAACTCCTTCGAGAGATTTATTTTCTTGAATCCATGCTTGGTTATTTCCTGCGTGGAAATCTTCTTCTCAAGCGTGACGATAAAATCCTCCACCCCATCCACTTCGGCAGTTGGTAGGTCGGTATATTTATAATCCCACCAGGAGAGTGCCAGCAGTCTATCTACGATCTCGCTAGGGAAGCGATAGCGGATGATCCTGGCTGGAACACCGGCTACGATCGCGTAGGGTGGAACATCCTTTGTCACCACGGCGTTACTCGCGATAATGGCGCCGTGCCCTATTGTAATACCGCCCTTCAGTACAACGTCTCCTCCAATCCACACGTCATGACCTACCGTGGGCGAGGGTGCAAAAATCCCTTCGAAGGGGGTTATTTCATAGTTTCCTGCATAACCGTCCAGTGATTTTTCTGCGAAAACCTTGATGTACGTAACTGGGCTGGTGGTGAAACGATCTATCGGATGCTGGGACCCCATAATCGTAATCCCGGATGCGAGGCTGCAATATCGTCCAATCTGCATGTCGGCAGGGAGCTTGCTATTGGCGTAGGAGTGCGCACCTATCGTGCAAAAACTGCGGTTGGGCATCGACGAGTTGTTTTCAGTGGTCACTTCGCAATTGATTTTGATTTTTTGCCCTTTTTCCAGCAGCAACCAATTTCTTGCGCGGTAGACGCCTGTAACTTTTTGCGCATGGTTGAGGTAAATGCGTTCGGCGATACAAAAGGCTTCGTGCTGCTTCGTCCATCTAAAACTGAATGGGTACTCCATTACTACCGTTCTCGCTCATTCGACTTATTCGATTGTATTCATGCTGATACAAAAGGCCAGTGCTACCAGGCGCCGAATGTCCGATAAACAGAGAGAGGTCTTCACGGAAGTGAGAGGCCGAGTTGGGTAGTAATGGATACGAGCGAATGCTCTATAGGGCGAGTAGCAAGGACAAAGGCGGCATCGCATGCGCCGCCTTTGCCCGCCAAGGCATACAAAACAAGAGTTCGAGCTACTTCTTCACGATCGCCCTTTGTCCGGCGCTCGTGGCTGGGGCTTCGATGATCATCTTGTAGATGGAGTCCGCCTGACGCTGAATCGAGCAGTCGGAGTTTTCGTCGCCCGATATCGCGCGCGCCTTGCCTGGCTCGCATGCCTGATAGTTGGTAGGAGCCGTTACGGAACTCGAACTTGCCCACGCCTGGAGCGCGGTTTCGCGCGAACCGTCAGCGGTTGTTCTGGCCATGAAGGTGTAGCCGCCCACACCAAGGGCGATCACCAGAAACGTCAGGTTTATCTTGAAGAATACGGTCTTGATGTCCAATTGCTTCTCCTGTCAGCGCCTAGGGCGTTTCGTTAAAAGGCAATTGCAGGTGCCGCGCAGCAGTGCGCGGCGAATGTCTGGACCTCGTTTAGCGCCGCGCGTTCCGTGCCTACGCCGAGATGCGACGGAATAAGTCGTTGTGCGTACTGACGCTAACGAGCCAGCTCTGGTGACGTTTGCCGCGAGGAGTCGATCTCGTTCTGGGTGCGCGCTCCCGACAGTCCCGCGACAAGGGCCGGGACATCCGATCCACGAATCAATGCGGCCTTTTCCTTCAGGACTTCCGCAGGCAGGTGCCACCACTGAAGGGCCTCGAGGCGCTCAATGTCCTCGGGTTCGAAGCGGTATTTGATGACTTTGGCCGGGACGCCGCCAACGATCGCGTAGGGCGGAACATCCTTGGTCACTACCGCGCCAGCGGCAATGATGGCGCCGTCGCCAATCTTGACGCCGTCGAAGACCACCACGTTGGCGCCGATCCACACGTCATGGCCGACATAGGTCCGCTTGAGTTCCTCGAAGTAATCCTTGTCGGAAAAACTCACGCCGCATTGCTTGAGGGTCGAATAGAACACCGGATGCGTGCTCAGCATGTCGACCGGGTGCGAGCCCAGGCCGCCCAGTCGCGTGCCGGGGCCAATGCTGCAAAAGGAGCCGATATCGATGTTTACGGCCTTGCAGCCCGCCAGATAGGTGTAGCGCCCGATGGTGGCGTCGTAAACGGTCGAGCCACCCCACAGGCTGATGTATTCGCCGAACACGACATCGCTAGTAGCGAAGGAGCTGATACTGGCGGAAAACCCTTTTACGGTGCGCGCCAGTTTTCGTTTACGAAAAATCCACTTCACCCAATCCAGTGCATTCATTCCTACGCTCCTTTCGCGTGTTCGGGGTTTGCAGCCACTCTGTTGCGTCTGGCGTAGAGGAGTCCCCAACTGAGGCCGATCACGGCGGCGACCACCGAGGCGAGTAGCACGCCGAGTTTGGCCGCGTTCAGCAGGTTTTCATTATCGAACGCCAGGTTGGCGATGAAGATTGACATAGTGAAGCCAATCCCTGCGAGCAAACCGACGACACACACGCCTGGCCAGGTGACGTGCGGTGGAAGGCGACACCATCCCAGGCGGACGACCAGTACGCTGGCGGCGATCACGCCGATCGGCTTGCCCACCACCAATGCAAGGAAAACGCCGAGCAGGACCGTTTGCGAGCCATCAAGGTCGAGATTGACGCCGCCCAGCGTCACGCCGGCGTTTGCCAGTGCGAACAGCGGCATCACGCCGAACGCGACCCAGGGGTGCAGGGCATTCTGTACGCGTGAAACCGGAGGCATCAGCTCCCGCTGCGCGCGCTTGAGGTGCTTGAGTCGGGGTGCCAGGGCCTCGGGCTGAGGCTTGGCGGCGTCCGCGTGTTTGCGCAGATCGCCGACAACTTCCACCACGGAGTCGATCGGGCGCTCCCGGCCGCGGCGCGGCAGCACCGGTGTCATCAGGCCCAGGACGACGCCTGCCAGCGTGGGATGGGCGCCGGTCTGCAGCAGTCCGGTCCACAGCACGACGCCGGGAACGACGTAGGCGAAGGCATTGCTGATGCCCATTCGCTGAAGGCCCAGGACCATCAGCACACCGAGCGCGGCGATCAGCAGGCCGGTGTAGTCGAGCCCCGCCCCATAAAAGGCGGCGATGATCAGCACGGCCACGATATCGTCGATGATTGCCAGTGCGAGCAGCAGTACGCGAATGTTGCTGGGGATCGCTCGGCCCAGCAATGCCAACACCCCCATGGCGAAGGCGATGTCGGTGGCGGTGGGCACCGCCCAGCCTTTCACGTGCACGGGGTCGGAGTTGAAGAGTGCATAGATGACCGCCGGGACGGTCACGCCGCCGAGTGCTGCCGCGAGGGGTAGCGATGCTAGGCGGAGGTTGGCGAGCGCACCTTCGTGTATCTCACGGCGGATCTCTACCCCGACCACCAGGAAGAACACGGTCATGAGGCCATCGTTGATCCAGAAGTGCAGCGACTGCGAGATCGAGTAACTGCCCACGCTGATCGACACCGGGGTGTGCCAAAGGGCGTGGTAGCTGTCCGAGGCGGAGCTGTTCGCCCAGATCAGCGCCAGCGCGGCTGCCGTGAGAAGCACGATTCCGCTGACGGCTTCGACATGCATGAATCGCTCGATAGCGGAAAAGGCGCGTTCGGCGAGAAGTTGCGCGCGGGGGAGGGGCGAAGGGGAAGAGTGGGATTTCACGGGCGAGCGCTCTCCGCGTGGCGGCCCGACCAGCGCTGATTGACCTGCACCGCGCGGAGCACGCGGTAACACCCTGGGCCAATCATACACAGGTCGGCAAGGCGAAAAAGCGCTTGAATCGAGGTGCAGCCGAGAGCGCCAACTTGAGGAGCTTAGTGGGAGGGCTCTTTGAGGAAGTGGCTGATCCGCTCGACGAAGGCGTCCATGGCGAACGGCTTGGTCAGCACTTGCATGCCCGGGTCCAATTGTCCGCTCCCAATGACGGCATTTTCGGCGTAGCCGGTGATAAACAGGACCTTGAGATCGGGCCGTTGCTGGCGTGCGGCATCGGCTACCTGCCGGCCATTCAGGCCGCCGGGAAGCCCTACATCGGTGATGAGCAGATCGATGGGCGCTCCGCTCTGGATCACTGCCAGCCCGGATGGCCCGTCTTCAGCTTCCAGTACGCAGTAACCCTGTTCCTGCAGAATCTCGACGATCAGCATCCGCAGGATCGGCTCATCGTCGATCACCAGGATGGCTTCGCTTTGCCGGGCCTGGGGGGGCTTGGCATGGGCTGGCTCTTCGATCGTTTCCGGTTGGCCGTGGTGGCGCGGGAGATAAAGGCACAGGGTGGTGCCTTGGCCGGGTTCCGAAACGATCCGCACCTGTCCGCCGGATTGACGGGCGAAGCCATAAACCATGGAAAGCCCGAGGCCGGTTCCCTGGCCGGTCGGCTTGGTCGTGAAGAACGGATCGAAGGCGCGTTCGATAACCTCCGCCGCCATCCCGCTGCCGGTGTCGATCACGCAAAGCGACACGTACTCGCCTGGAGCCAGGCCGCGCTCGCCTGCCTCGCCGAGGTCCAGTGAATGGTTGTTCGTCTCGATGGTCAGCGTGCCGCCATCCGGCATCGCGTCACGCGCGTTGATGCAGAAGTTGAGCAGCGAGTTTTCGAGCTGATTGGTGTCGGCGAATGCGGTCCAGAGCGCCTCGTTGCTGACTACTTCAACCTGGATTTTCGGTCCCATGGTGCGCCGGATCAACTCTTCCATTCCGCTAACCAGGCGGTTGATGTCGGTCGGCCTGGGGTCCAGCGTCTGTCGCCGGGAGAACGCCAGCAGGCGATGGGTGAGGGCGGCGGCACGCTGGGTGGCGTTCTTTCCAGCGGCTATGTAGCGTCCGAGTTCGTCGATACGGCCCTGCTGGACACGGGTTTCGAGCATCTCCAGGCTCCCGGCGATCCCGCCGAGCAGGTTGTTGAAGTCATGCGCCAGCCCACCCGTGAGTTGCCCCACGGCTTCCATCTTCTGGCTATGGCGGAGCAGTTCCTCGGTGTGCTGGAGCGCCTGCGCCTGTAGCTTTTCCGCAGTGAAGTCGCGGCCGACCGCATTGATCAGCCCGTCGCCGGGAACGGCCGTCCAGTTGATCCAGCGATAGCTGCCATCACGATGGCGCAGGCGGCTCTCGAACCGTTTCATCGGCGTGCCCTCACGCAGCGCTGCCACCGCGTTCTTCCAGTCGCCCAGATCGTCCCCGTGCACCAGGTCGAGCAGGTAATTGCCTACCAGCTGTTTCTCCTCCCAGCCGAGAACGCTGCTCCAGGCGGGGTTTATCGAAGCGATGATGCCGTCGAGGCGCGCCACCAGGATCAGGTCCGTGGACAACTGCCAGAGACGGTTACGGTCGGCGGTGCGCAAGGCGATCTCGCTTTCCAGCGATGCGGCCAGGGAGTGCAGGTCGCGCTCGACGACGAAGCGCTGGGTGGTTTCCACCACGGTATCGATAACGCCAACGATGGCGCCGTGTTCGTCCTGCACGGGGCTGTAGCAGAAGGTGAAGTAGGCGTGTTCGAGGTAGCCGTGTCGGTGGATTGGCGTCGGGTAGTCCTCGATGTAGGTCGCTTCGCCGCGGAGCGCGCGTTCTATGATCGGGCCGAGCGTGTCCCAGGCTTCGCTCCATATCGCGGCAAATGAGCGCCCCAAGGGTTGCGGTTTGTCACCCAGGATCGGGCGGAACGCGTCGTTGTAGATGGCCGTGAGGGACTTGCCCCAGAGAAGGCACTTGGGAAACTTGGAGTTCAGCACCGTTTGCACGGTCACCCGCAGTGCGGCGGACCATTCGCCGATCGGACCCAGCGGCGTAGCGGCCCAATCGTGCGCACGTACCTCGTCGCCCATTTGCCCGCCGTCTTGGAGAAAGCAATGCTGGGAAGTGTGGTCTGGCATCGTGATGTTCCGTCAGGAGCGAGCGAGGTAGCGAAGCGCTGAGCTGGCCCTATGATATGCCGTCGCCGCGCCGCTGTGGTGACTGCGCCGCATCGCAGCGAAAAATCCGCTGCGGCAGTCGTAATAGATGTGTCGTGAAATGCGGACGGGTGACTTCTGCCCTTCGAGCCACTAGAATGCATGCCCTTGATTCTGGGGTCGGAATGCCCGGCCATGTCTGTGCAACGAGGAATATCCATGCAAGTTTCTGTTGAAAGCACCTCCGCTCTGGAGCGCCGCATGACCATTGGCGTGCCTGCCGAGCGCATCGAGACCGAAGTCAACAAGCGTCTGCAGCAGACTGCCAGTCGTGCCAAGGTCGCCGGCTTCCGTCCCGGCAAGGTGCCGATGAGCGTCATCCGTCAGCGCTACGAATCGGCTGCACGGCAGGAAGCGCTGGGCGACCTGATCCAGTCGACTTTCTATGAGGCCATCGTCGAGCAGAAGCTGAACCCTGCCGGTGCGCCGGCCGTCGAGCCTAAAGTGTTCGAGAAGGGCAAGGATCTCGAGTACGTCGCCACCTTCGAAATCTTCCCTGAGTTCCAGGTCGCCAGCTTCGACAACGTCGAAATCGAGCGCCTGCAGGCCGATGTGGCGGACAGCGATGTCGACAACATGCTGGACATCCTGCGCAAGCAGAACACCAGCTTCGAGAACGTCGATCGCGCCGCCGAAAATGGCGATCAGCTGAACATCGACTTCGTTGGCAAGCTGGACGGCGAAGCCTTCGCTGGCGGCTCGGCAAAGGGCACCGCGCTGGTTCTCGGCTCCGGCCGTATGATCCCGGGTTTCGAAGACGCTCTGGTTGGCGTCAAGGCCGGTGAAGAACGCGTCATCACCCCGACCTTCCCGGCGGATTACCAGAACCTCGATCTCGCCGGTAAAACCGCCGAGTTCACCGTAACCGTAAACAGCGTCGCTGCGCCGAAGCTGCCTGAGCTGAACGATGCCTTCTTCGCCCTGTTCGGCATCAAGGAAGGCGGTCTCGAAGGCTTCCGTACCGAAGTTCGCAAGAACATGGAGCGTGAGCTGCGTCAGGCGATCAAGTCCAAGGTCAAGAATCAGGTCATGGAAGCGCTGCTCGCCAGCAATCCGGTTGAAGTGCCGAAAGCGCTGATCAGCAACGAAATCGATCGTCTGCGTGCGCAGGCCGTGCAGCAGTTCGGCAGCAACATCAAGGCCGATCAGTTGCCGGCTGAGCTCTTCGAAGAGCAAGCCAAGCGTCGCGTCCTGCTGGGTTTGGTCGTTGCCGAAGTGGTCAAGCAGTTCGAGCTAAAGCCGGACGAAGCACGTGTTCGCGAGATGATCCAGGAGATGGCATCCGCCTATCAGGAGCCGGAGCAGGTCGTCTCCTGGTACTACAAGAACGACCAGCAACTGGGTGAAGTCCGCTCGGTTGTGCTGGAAGAGCAAGTTGTAGATACTGTCCTGCAGAAGGCCAAGGTGACCGACAAGCAGGTCTCCTACGAAGAAGCTGTCAAGCCGGCGGAAGCACCGCAGGCCGCCTGATTCTCTCTTTCGTTCGAGTACACCATAAGCCAGCCGTCGAGCTGGCTTATGCGTTTTTGGATCTGACCCATTAGGAGCGATCGCAGGACATGTCCCGTAATCCATTCATGCAAATGCCTGAAATCCAAGCAGCCGGCGGCCTGGTGCCGATGGTCGTCGAACAGTCCGCTCGCGGCGAGCGCGCCTATGACATCTACTCTCGCCTCCTCAAGGAACGCATCATCTTCCTGGTAGGGCCTGTGGAAGACTATATGGCCAACCTGGTAGCTGCTCAGCTTCTGTTTCTCGAAGCGGAAAACCCGGACAAGGATATCCACCTGTACATCAACTCGCCGGGGGGCTCGGTCACTGCCGGTATGTCGATCTACGACACCATGCAGTTCATCAAGCCCGACGTCTCCACCATCTGCATCGGCCAGGCCTGCAGCATGGGTGCGTTCCTGCTCGCGGGCGGCGCCAGGGGCAAACGCTCCTGCCTGCCGAACTCGCGGATGATGATCCACCAGCCGCTGGGTGGTTTTCAGGGGCAGGCGTCGGACATCGACATCCATGCCAAGGAAATCCTCTCGATTCGTGCGCGCTTGAATGAATTGCTGGCGTTTCACACCGGCCAGGACATCGAAACCATCGAGCGTGACACCAACCGCGACAACTTCATGAACGCTGAGCGTGCCGCCGAATACGGCCTGGTGGATCAGGTTCTCGTCCATCGCCAAATGGCGAGCTAAACGGCGCCGACCGATGCGGCCGGGCAATGTCCGGCCGTTCGCGGGCTTGAAAATGCCCGCAATTGCCTTCATCTTGTGTTTCAAGCCTACCCGGATTGGATTGATCGAATGACTGACACCCGCAATGGCGAGGACAACGGCAAACTGCTTTATTGCTCCTTCTGCGGCAAAAGCCAGCACGAAGTGCGCAAACTTATTGCCGGCCCCTCCGTGTTTATCTGCGACGAGTGCGTCGACCTGTGCAACGACATCATCCGCGAGGAGGTGCAGGAAGCACAGGCTGAAAGTAGTTCGCACAAGCTGCCGGCACCCAAGGAAATCAGCGGAATCCTGGATCAGTACGTGATCGGCCAGGAACGCGCCAAGAAGGTTCTCGCCGTAGCGGTTTACAACCACTACAAGCGATTGAATCAGCGTGAAAAGAAAGACGATGTCGAACTCGGTAAGAGCAATATCCTGCTCATCGGGCCTACCGGCTCGGGTAAGACGCTCCTCGCTGAAACGCTCGCTCGTTTGCTCAACGTTCCCTTCACCATCGCTGATGCTACGACCCTTACAGAGGCCGGTTACGTGGGCGAGGACGTGGAGAACATCATTCAGAAGCTGTTGCAGAAATGCGATTACGATGTCGAAAAGGCCCAGATGGGTATCGTCTACATCGATGAAATCGATAAGATTTCGCGCAAGTCTGATAACCCGTCGATTACCCGGGACGTATCGGGCGAGGGTGTGCAGCAGGCGCTCCTCAAGCTGATCGAAGGAACCGTGGCTTCTGTACCTCCTCAGGGTGGTCGCAAGCATCCGCAGCAGGAGTTTCTGCAGGTCGATACGCGTAACATCCTGTTCATCTGCGGTGGAGCGTTCTCTGGTTTGGAGAAGGTGATCCACAACCGTTCAACCCGGGGCGGCATCGGCTTCAATGCCGAAGTTCGCAGCAAGGAGCTGGGCAAGCAGGTCGGCGAAGCGCTGCGCGGCGTCGAGCCCGATGATCTGGTGAAGTTCGGCTTGATTCCTGAGTTCGTGGGTCGTCTGCCGGTTATCGCGACGCTGGATGAGCTGGATGAGGCCGCGCTGGTTCAGATTCTTACCGAACCCAAGAACGCTCTGACGAAGCAATACGGCAAGCTATTTGAAATGGAAGGCGTGGACCTGGAGTTCCGCCAGGACGCGCTCAAGGCCGTTGCTCACCGCGCGCTCGAGCGCAAAACAGGCGCTCGTGGATTGCGTTCCATCCTAGAGGGCGTGTTGCTCGATACCATGTACGAGATTCCGTCCCAGAGCGATGTCAGCAAGGTGGTCATCGACGAGAGTGTCATCGAGGGTACCTCTAAGCCGTTGCTCATTTATGAAAGCAGCGAGCCGCCAGCCAAGGCGGCGCCTGAGGCGTAACGAACGAAGGGGCCGATGGCCCCTTTGCTTTTTTCTGCTGGCTTGTTTTTTCATGCCCCTAGCCCCATCTTAAGTTTCAAGGGCTACTCATTTTATGGCCGCATGGCCGCCGTAGAGCGAAAATCATGAAGAAAACCATCGATTTGCCACTCCTGCCGCTGCGCGATGTCGTGGTTTATCCGCACATGGTGATTCCGCTGTTCGTAGGGCGCGATAAATCCATCGAGGCCCTGGAATCGGCGATGACAGGGGACAAGCAGATACTCCTGTTGGCGCAAAAGAACCCGGCTGACGACGACCCTCGCGAAGACGCTCTGTACCGCGTTGGGACAGTCGCTACGGTCTTGCAGCTGCTGAAACTGCCGGACGGCACCGTCAAGGTCTTGGTCGAGGGCGAGCAGCGCGGCGTAATCGAACGATTCCATGAAGTAGATGACCACTATCGTGCCGACGTGGCGCTGATCGAAGAGCAGGAGGCGCCTGATCGTGAAGCGGAAGTGTTCACCCGCAGTCTGCTGAGTCAGTTCGAGCAGTACGTTCAATTGGGCAAGAAAGTGCCCGCAGAAGTGCTTTCATCGCTCAACAGCATCGATGAGCCAAGCCGCCTGGTCGACACCATGGCCGCGCATATGGCGTTGAAAATCGAACAGAAGCAGGAAATCCTCGAGATCACCGATCTCGCTCCGCGGATCGAGCATGTGTTGGCCTTGCTGGATGCAGAAATAGATCTGCTGCAGGTCGAGAAGCGCATTCGCGGGCGTGTGAAGAAACAGATGGAGCGCAGCCAGCGCGAGTACTACCTGAATGAGCAGATGAAGGCCATTCAGAAGGAGCTCGGCGATATCGATGAAGGTCATAACGAAGTCGACGACCTGAAGAAACGTATCGACGCCGCAGGGTTGCCGAAGGACGCGTTTGCGAAGGCCCAGGCAGAGCTGAACAAGCTCAAGCAAATGTCGCCCATGTCCGCCGAGGCGACGGTGGTGCGCTCCTACATCGACTGGCTGGTCAACGTGCCGTGGAAAGCTGAGAGCAAGGTTCGCCTCGATCTGAGCAAAGCCGAGGATATCCTCGACGCCGATCATTACGGCCTCGACGAAGTGAAAGAGCGCATCCTCGAGTACCTCGCGGTACAGAAGCGCGTGAAGAAGCTCAAGGGCCCCGTGCTTTGCCTGGTAGGACCTCCGGGCGTCGGCAAGACGTCCCTGGCCGAGTCCATCGCCCGCGCGACCAACCGCAAGTTCGTTCGGATGGCGCTTGGCGGCGTACGCGATGAAGCAGAGATTCGCGGTCACCGGCGCACCTATATCGGATCGATGCCAGGGCGCCTGATTCAAAAAATGACCAAGGTGGGAGTCCGCAACCCGCTGTTCCTGCTCGACGAGATCGACAAGATGGGCAGCGATATGCGCGGCGATCCCGCTTCAGCACTGCTCGAGGTGCTGGATCCCGAACAGAACCACAACTTCAACGACCATTATCTGGAAGTCGACTACGATCTTTCCGACGTGATGTTCCTGTGTACCGCCAACTCGATGAACATTCCCGCGCCATTGCTGGACCGCATGGAGGTGATTCGTCTGCCGGGTTACACCGAAGATGAGAAGATCAACATCGCTCAGAAGTACCTCGCGCCCAAGCAAGTCCAGGCCAATGGCTTGAAGAAGACCGAGGTGGAATTCGATGAGGCCGCCCTGCGCGACATCATCCGGTATTACACGCGCGAAGCGGGTGTGCGCAGCCTGGAGCGGCAGATAGCCAAGGTCTGCCGGAAGGTGGTCAAGGAGCACGCGACGGAGAAGCGCTTCAAGGTCGCAATCGACGCGGAATCTTTGGAGCATTTCCTGGGCGTCCGCAAGTTCCGCTACGGCCTGGCCGAGCAGCAGGATCAGATCGGTCAGGTGACCGGGTTGGCGTGGACGCAGGTGGGCGGGGAGTTGCTGACCATCGAATCCGCCGTTGTTCCCGGCAAAGGTCAGCTCATCAAGACGGGCTCGCTGGGTGACGTCATGTTGGAGTCGATCACCGCCGCCCTGACGGTCGTTCGCAGCCGCGCGAAGAGCCTTGGTATCGCGCCCGACTTCCATGAAAAGCGCGATGTGCACATCCACATGCCCGAAGGTGCGACGCCGAAGGATGGTCCGAGTGCCGGTGTCGGCATGTGTACGGCGCTGGTTTCTGCGCTGACGCAGATTCCGGTCAGGGCAGATGTTGCCATGACGGGTGAAATCACCCTCCGAGGACAAGTGCTCGCAATCGGTGGGCTCAAGGAAAAGCTGCTCGCCGCTCATCGCGGTGGAATCAAGACCGTCATCATCCCCGAAGAGAACGTTCGCGATCTGAAGGAAATTCCGGAGAACATTAAGCGAGACCTGCAGATTAAACCGGTCAAATGGATTGACGAGGTCCTGCAAATTGCGCTGCAATACGCGCCGGAGCCCTTGCCCGATGCGGCTCCCGAGCTGGTAGCGAAGGATGACAAGCGGGAGGCTGATCCCAAGGAGAGAATCAGTACTCACTAGCTGGACGCGTCCTTGACACTATTTTCTGGCCCTTGATATAAAGCGGCTCTTGTGTCGGCAGGCCCTCCAGCATCCGCTTCGCAAACACCTAATTACAGAAAACATACTCAATAGAAATAAGGGGACTTAAGTGAACAAGTCGGAACTGATCGATGCCATCGCCGCATCTGCTGATATCCCGAAAGCTGTCGCTGGCCGTGCGCTTGACGCGGTTATCGAATCCGTCACTGGCGCTCTGAAGGCTGGTGACTCCGTGGTACTGGTAGGCTTTGGTACCTTCGCAGTGAAAGAGCGCGCCGCTCGCACTGGCCGTAACCCGCAGACTGGCAACCCGATCAAAATCGACGCGGCCAAGATCCCTGGCTTCAAAGCAGGTAAAGCTCTGAAAGACGCCGTCAACTAAGCGTCTTCGGGCTTTGCCCTTCGGATCGGCATTGGCCTGATCCGGCTGCGGAGCGGTAGTTCAGTCGGTTAGAATACCGGCCTGTCACGCCGGGGGTCGCGGGTTCGAGTCCCGTCCGCTCCGCCATTTACGAGAAGGCGCATCCTCGGATGCGCCTTTCTTCTATCCGGATTCTACCCACGCTGCGCGGCCGTTTTTCTTATGGCTGTCTGGGGGACGCATGCTGCAGAACATCAGGGACAATTCACAAGGCTGGATTGCCAAGACCATTATCGGCGCCATCATCCTGCTCATGGCATTGACAGGATTCGATGCCATTTTCAGAGCGACCGATCACAAGCAGGACGCTGCCAAAGTCAATGGTGATGAGATCGCCATTGCTGAATTGAATCAGGCCGTAGAAATGCAGCGCCGCCAATTGCTTCAGCAATTGGGCAAGGATTTCGATGCTTCCCAGCTCGATGACAAACTTCTAAGAGATTCTGCTCTCAAGTCCTTGATCGAGCGGAAATTGGTGCTGCAGGGCGCTAAGGATGCAGGTTTTGCATTTTCACAGCCTGCAATCGACCAGTTGATCCTGCGTACCCCCGAATTCCAGAGCGAAGGCCAGTTCAGTAGCGAGCGTTTCGACCAGGTCATTCGGCAAATGGGCTACAGCCGTCTGCAGTTCCGTCAGATGCTCGAGCAGGAGATGCTCATCGGGCAACTGCGTGCAGGAATTGCCGGTAGCGGTTTCGTCACTGATCCGGAAGTGAACGCATTCGCTCGCCTCGAGAAGCAGACACGGGATTTCGCGACGCTGACCCTGCCGGCGGACGGTAGCGGTGTAACCGTCAGCCAGGACGATGTGAAGGCTTACTACGACGCGCATGCCGCCCAGTTCATGAGTCCCGAGCAGGTCGTTCTTGAGTACGTAGAGCTGAAGAAGGAGGCATTCTTCGCTCAAGCACAAGTCAAGGATGAGGATCTGCAAGCGCTCTACCAGAAGGAAATCGGCAGCCTGGCCGAGCAGCGCGAGGCTGGCCACATCCTCATCGAGGTAAATGACAAGCAGACCGAGGCGCAGGCAAAAGCCAAGATCGACGAAATTAAGGCTCGCATCGACGGCGGCGCCGACTTCGCAGCGCAGGCCAAGCAGTTTTCTGAAGACCCGGGCTCGGCCGCTGCTGGCGGCAATCTCGGGTTCGCAGGTCCCGGTGTCTACGACCCTGCCTTCGAGAAAGCGCTGTATTCGCTCAAGAAAGGCCAGGTTTCCGAACCGGTTCGCACGGACTTCGGATGGCATCTGATCAAGCTTCTCGACGTCCAGGCTCCCGAAGTCCCCAGCTTCGCCAGCCTCAAGAGCAAGCTGGAACATGATCTGAAATCCCAGGAAGTCGAGCAGCGTTTTGTCGATGTGAGCAAGCAGCTTGAGGACGCGTCGTTCGAAGCGTCGGATCTCGCCCAGCCTGCGCAGGAACTCGGCTTGAAAGTGCAGACCAGCGCTCCGTTCGGGCGCGAGGGTGGCGAAGGTCTGGCGGCCAATCGGCAAGTGCTGCAGGCAGCGTTTAGCCCAGAGGTTCTTGAAGACGGTGCGAACAGCGGCGTGATCGAGCTCGATCCCGAAACCAGCGTAGTGATCCGCGTGAAAGAGCACCGGATGCCCGAACAGCTCGCCCTGGAGCAGGTTTCGTCTTCCATTCGCGAACAGCTGTTGAAAGAGCGCGCTACCGAGGCGGCGAAAACCAAGGGCGAAGAGATGCTCGCCAGTCTGCGCGACGGCAAGACCTCGGTGCAGCAAGCAGGCGCGGCCGGTACCTGGCAGCCCGTAGAAGCCGCTACACGAAACCAGGAAGGTGTCGACGCGGCGGTGCTCCAGGCGGTCTTCCGTATGCCGAAGCCTGCCGCTGGCACCGATAAACCCGCTTACACCGGTGTGGTGCTGTCGAACGGCAGCTACGTACTGGTTAAACTCAGCGGTGTGAGCGAGCCGGAGCAGGCGCTTTCGAGCGAAGAGAAGGCGTCCTATAGCCGATTCCTGGCCTCACGCAGCGGACAGCAGGATTTCGCCGCGTATCGCAGGAAGCTGGAAGCCGAGGCGAAGATCGAACGCTTCTGATCTCCGATCAAACGTTGAAGCACCGATAGATGCCCGCCTCGAAAGAGCCGGGCATTTTTCGTTTTTGAATAGCGGGCGCGTTTTCGAACTTGGGCGTTTTTTCCCGGTCGGAAAGCTGGACGATGCCTGAGCGCATCAGCCGCTACTTTGAACCATCCTGCAATTTGCAAGTCATAGAGCGCAGGGTCATGCAATTTGCACGGGCTCATCTTGCTGGTATGGCTCTAACTTATTGTTTTTATAGATTTTTTATTTCCAGCTCGGTTGGCATGAAGGCTGCTCCCTAACGGCGACAAACGATCGCCTCAAGGACGCCCCATGCATCAAGCTCTGGAAACAATCGCCGCTTCCTTTCCTGGTTACCAAACATCCGCTACGGCTCGTCCTGATGGCGGTTATCTCCTGGCGTTGCGCGGCGAGGATGGTTCCGAGATCAAGCGTGTCGTCAGTGCCGCTCAGATAACGACCCATGCTCGCATCGAGTGTCTGATCAGTACGATGCGCAGAGATATGGCGCTGCAGTTTGGTGAGGTTCCGCCGGTCGAGTCGCTACGGCGTCTGCGCGAGGCAGGTTTGCCCACCTATCACCATGCGTAATACGAACGTCATGGAAGCCTAGGAAGTTTGATTGCAGGAAAGATGCAGACGTTCACGGACAGCCTCAGGATGAGGCGAATGATGGAAGACATGGAAAACCTAGTCAGCCATTGTAAGCCCGGAACGGCCTGATAGACTGGTCTCCGCACTTTTTCGTAATGCCCTTAAAGGACTCTCATGATCAAGAAATGCCTGTTTCCCGCTGCTGGTTATGGAACCCGTTTTCTCCCCGCTACCAAGGCCATGCCCAAGGAAATGCTGCCGGTGGTGAACAAGCCCTTGATCCAGTACGGCGTTGAGGAAGCGCTGGATGCAGGGCTTACGCAAATTGCTATTGTGACGGGACGCGGCAAGCGTTCGCTGGAAGATCACTTCGACATCAGCTACGAGCTGGAGCACCAGATTCGCAACACCGACAAAGAAAAATACCTGGTCGGTATCCGTCGCCTGATCGATGAGTGCAATTTCTCCTATACCCGTCAAGTCGAGATGAAGGGCCTCGGTCACGCCATCCTCTGCGGCCGCCCGCTGATTGGCGACGAACCTTTCGCCGTGGTTCTGGCCGACGACCTCTGCTTCAACCTCGAGGGCGATGGCGTTCTGAAGCAGATGGTCAAGCTGTACAACCAGTTCCGCTGCTCGATCATCGCGATCCAGGAAGTGCCTCCGGAAGAAACGTCCAAGTATGGCGTGATCGCCGGCGAGCTGATCCGTGACGACATCTACCGCGTCAACAACATGGTCGAGAAGCCCAAGCCGGAAGATGCGCCTTCCAACCTGGCCATCATCGGTCGCTACATCCTGACGCCGGATATCTTCAAGCTCATCGAAGACACCGAGCCGGGCAAGGGCGGCGAGATCCAGATCACCGACGCGCTTCTAAAGCAGGCTCAGGACGGTTGCGTGCTGGCGTACAAGTTCAAAGGCAAGCGCTTCGACTGTGGTAGTGCCGAGGGTTACATCGACGCCACCAACTTTTGCTTCGAGAACCTCTACAAAACCGGTATGGCGTACTGAAGCGCTCTTGCGCTGCGTTAGAAAAGCCGCCTTCGGGCGGCTTTTTCATGGACGCTGATCGGCATGCTTGCGGCGATAATGTGCGAGCAGCAGGAGAGGGCGGTGGTGGACCTTTGCCGCCCGAAGGCACGCGCTAGGTTATGCTTCGCGCATTACGAGGAGAATCACATGGCCTACGACTTCGACTTCTTTGTCATCGGTGCCGGATCCGGCGGCGTTCGCGCGGCGCGTTTCGCTGCGGGGTTTGGTGCGCGCGTCGCGATCGCCGAGAGTCGATACCTGGGCGGAACCTGCGTGAACGTCGGCTGCGTACCGAAGAAGCTGCTGGCCTACAGTGCTCACTTCGAAGAGGAGTTTCACCAGGCCAACGGCTTCGGCTGGTCGCACGGTGAAACGGACTTCGACTGGAAGAAGCTCATCGCCAACAAGGATCGTGAAATCCTTCGCTTGAACAACATCTACCAGAAGCTGCTGGATGATTCAGGAGCCACGCTCTTCGAGGGGCACGCGCGCCTCGTCGATGCGCATACCGTCGATCTCGATGGGAGACGTTACACCGCCGAAACCATCCTGATCGCCTCGGGAGGCTGGCCGGTCATCCCCGATGTGCCTGGGCGTGAGCATGCGATCAGTTCGAACGAAGCGTTTTATCTTCCCGAGTTGCCCAAGCGCATGCTGGTGATCGGTGGCGGATACATCGCGGTGGAGTTCGCGTCGATCTTCAACGGTCTCGGATGCAAGACATCGCTGCTTTATAGAGGCGACCTATTCCTGCGCGGCTTCGACGGCTCGCTCCGTCAGCATCTGCGCGATGAGATGCTGAAGAAGGGCCTGGACCTGCAGTTCAACACCGACATCGCCCGCATCGACAAGCAGGCCGATGGCAGCCTGCTGGCGACACTCAGGGATGGCCGTACCCTCGAAACCGATTGCGTGTTCTATGCCACCGGACGGCGGCCAATGCTGGATGACCTGGGGCTCGAGAACACGGCGGTCGAGCTGGATGAAAAGGGCTTCATCAAGGTCAACGAGGAATACCGCACCAAGGAGCCTTCGATTCTCGCCATTGGCGATGTAATCGGTCGCGTGCAGCTCACTCCGGTGGCGATCGCTGAGGGCATGGCGGTGGCGCGGCGCCTGTTTCGGCCAGAAGAGTATCGACCCGTGGATTACTCGCAGATTCCTACCGCGGTCTTCAGCCTGCCGAATATTGGCACTGTCGGCATGACGGAAGAAGACGCGCGCAAGACGCACGATGTCCGCATCTACGAGGCGCGGTTCCGCCCTATGAAGTTGAGCCTCACCGACAGCCAGGAACGCACGTTGATGAAGCTGGTAGTGGATGCGGAAACCCACCGCGTTCTGGGTTGCCACATGATCGGGCCGGAAGCGGGGGAGATCGTCCAGGGGCTGGCGGTGGCTCTGAAAGCGGGCGCGACCAAACAGCATTTCGACGAAACCATCGGCATTCACCCAACCGCGGCGGAAGAGTTCGTCACCATGCGCACGCCGGTGAGAACCTGAGCCCAGGCCATGCCGTCATTCTTCTATCTGTCGGACCTGTTCGGCGTAGCCGTATTCGCCATCACGGGAGCGCTGATGGCCGGACGAAAGTCCATGGACCTGTTCGGCGTCCTGGTGATCGCCATCATCACGGCAGTGGGCGGCGGCACGCTGCGGGACATGATTCTGGGTAACCATCCCGTCAGTTGGGTACGCGATGACACCTACATACTCGTCGCGTCGCTGGCCGCGATCTGCACGGTGGTGTGGGTCCAGCTGACCCGTCCGATCCACGAGAACGGCTTGCTGATCGCCGATGCCTTCGGGTTGGCGGTCTTCACGGTCATCGGCACCGAGGTGGCGTTGGCTCATGAAACGTCCGCGAGCACGGCGGTGATCATGGGCGTGATGACCGGCGTTGCCGGCGGTGTGATGCGCGATGTGCTGTGCAACGAGATTCCGCTGATTTTCCAGAAGGAGATCTACGCAACAGCGTGCATCGTTGGATCGCTGACGTTTCTCGGCTTGCGCGCAATGGAGATGCCGCACTGGCTGGATACCGGAATAGCGATGGGAGTGGTGCTGGCGATACGTCTGGCGGCCATTCGCTGGCATCTGTCGTTGCCGAGTTTTCATTTGCTGGATCGACACATCCCATAAGCGAGCGGTGGGAGCGTTTTTGCGCGCATCTCATAATTCATAATTTAACATAATATACATTATGGGAAACGCCTAAGACAACATGACAGGCTCACAAGAACCGTCGGGCGAATGCGAACAGGGATAGCAAAGGCCCGTATCGGTCACGCCCTCGCGCCCGCAGGTGGGGCAGCTTTCGGACTCGCGTTCATGATCGCGCTGCGCGCTGTAGCACGGCTCACACAGGTAGCCGGTCGCCAGCTCGACGACACGACCTTGATGGTCACAACGGTCACACTGATGAATAACGGTCATGGGATAGGTTCCTTTTCAGATCATTATGGGCAACGACCGGTAGAGGTGATCCTGCCGAGCACTGGACGGCTGCGACGGGACCAATTGTCGGTTGCACAAGGAACATCGATCAGAGCGCCGTAGGCGCCTTGCCGACGGCAACGGTCGCTCCGCTCGCTCTGCCGTCGGCTGCGGCGTTCACGGTGCGCTGTGCGAGCGTGCCATCGGTGGCCCATGTTGAGGTGCCGCCACGGCCCGACCAGGGCGTGGCAATAGCACCATCGACCGGGCAATGCCAGTTGATGCCATCCGGAAACGGCTCACACTCGCTCGCGAGCATGTAGCGGATACCGGCGATCTCAGAATGCAGCACGATCATGTCAGGCATAAATTTGCGTTCCTCGCGCTGCTCAGGCTCGCCACCATAGCCGGTCTCAGACCGCCACGCCTGTACGGAGCTGCCCGAGGACGTTCCGCGACGTATGTAGCCACCAACCCGCCAGAGCGCAGATTCAGCCGGTGGCGGAGGATTCACGGCCGCCACGGCAGCGGGCTGGGCAAACTGCCCAGGTGCCGCGAGAGTTTCCATTCCAGGTGGAGGCGGATTGACTTTCGAGGCATCAACTGCAGTAACTACAGCGACAGGCTCAGGGGTCGCCGTAATCGCGTCATGCCGGCCAAAAAAGTAGCCGTAAACGTACCAGATCAACACCGGGATCAGCAGAACGGGCAGCACGAAACCGGCGATCAGCATCGGCGATTTAAGCAAGTTCCCGCGACCATCGGCCTTGCTTTCATCGCCAACACTGCCCGTCGCGGACTGCGTCGCGGACGAGTAGTACCGATAAATTTCCTTTTTGTAGCTGCCAAACGTCTGCCTGATCAGCCGACTTTTCGGCGGGTTCTGGCCGGTCGGCGCGCCCTGGTAGATATCGACACGAAATTTCTTCGTCGAGCCGATCGCCGTCAGCTTGGTCATCCGATACGTCTGCTCGACGAGCAGCCGAACCCAGCTGGCGAGTTGCGCGAGATCCTGAGAAACCAGAACGACGCGCATAGAACGGCCCTTGTCGTCGACGCGGTGACGATGCTCAGCAAGGAGCGACTTGTCAGCGAGCAACGCATCATTCGACTTCAGCCCGGACGGCCAACGGCGCCACAGTTCGTCGAGCACCAGGACGCAGCCCTTCGGGACAAGATCCGCGAGATCAGGGCGCTCGAACCAGTCCTCAGGAAGCTGCGTCAGCTCGGAGCCGGGCACGCCGAAATCAGCGAGCAGATCCTCGCGTTCCATCGGAACATTCGTCACAACGTGCCGACCCTCCTTGATCGACGGAATAATTACGTGCTCAGTGACGCCGTAACTTTTTCCATGCCCCGGAAGTCCCACATAAGCATCGATAGCCATATATCACCCAATCACCGGAATGCGGCGAAGAACAAACCGAAGTGCGTACGCAGCAAGCAACATAGTTAGACCTTCGGGCACTGCAAACTTTGCAGCAAAGAACAGAACGCTCGGCGGGATTGAGCCGAACGCAGACTTAGCGGTTTGAAAGAACTCAGGAACGGGAAGCGCCTGAATAAACGCTGCAAGCGCTTCAAGAAGCTCCGCCCACAACTTCCGAGGAATCCATAACAAAACATCCTTCAACCACGTGGCGAAATCGGAAAGCATAAGAACCTCACGCGCTCAGGAAAATACGAACGGCGGCAAGCGCCCACATAGCCAACATCACCGGATACAACGGGTCGAGCCAGCTGGCATTCTGGCAAACAGCATTTGCGTTAATCTCACCAATCTTTGTTGACGCCGACGCGAAAGAGCAACTACCGCCGCCTGGCATGCTAATACCGCTTGCAGCGGAAACTATCGGTGAGCCGGAAACAGCGTCCATAAAGTCTCCGAGTGCGTCACCGAAGCCGGGAACATCGTCATCAAGTTCCGGACCTTCAAAAGACTCCCCTTCCCCACCGCCGCCGCCACCACCGCCAGTGCCCGACCCGCTACTACACTTCGCACCCGTACACACCGTAGTTGTACTTGTGGTTTTTCCAGTCCCATCGGTTTTCGTGGTTGTCTTCGTTGTGGTTGTAGTTGTCGTGCAAACGCCTACACCCGTGCACTTCGTGACAGTTGCAACGTCGGTTTTAGTGGTCGACTTGGTTCCATCGGGATTAGTCACCGGAGGAGTAACTGTAGTGTCGACCTTTGTTTCGTTTTTATCGGGATTCTTGTCGGTGCAAATCTGGACACCGTTAAACGTCCCGCAACTGCGTCCGTCATTCGCCTGAGAATCGACAGAAACGCAGCTCTGAGACCCGTCAGGCTTGGTTATGTAGTTGCAAGGCGTCTGTTCGGTCTGTGTCTCAAGTTCAGGCGTTTCAACGCCGCCAGCAGCCTCGCCGAGAGAAGGCTCAGTAGCGTTAACACAGGACGTGCCGGAGAAGAGCATGGTTCCGCGACACAGGTAACTACCTGCAACGCCATATTTGCATCGGTTATCGATAACCTCAGCCGCGCATCCATCAAAACAACCATTCCGAGTGGCGAGACTTGCGCGCCCACCCGTCCCGACATTCATATATGCGTCAGGCATAGTGCCGCTTTTGGAAAAGTGTTGTGTCGCGCCCTCGCGTGACTTGCACGGGTCCTCTGGAGGCTCCTGTACTTCGCACTTGCCTGTTTGGCCGTTATATACGGCAGCTGGATCAGCGCAAGTGTCCCCGCTACGCCCCACCACCACATGCCTCTCAATGTAGCCTGACTCGGTATAGGAGAAGCAATCGAACTCTACATCGGACTTGCGAGTAAGCGAAGTCAATACAGGTCCATTTGCCCCAATATTTATAGAGTCACGTTCCTTAACAAATTTGCACGCCGCCTCAGGATCAGAAAATCCATTGGAATAACCCACGGCATTCCACGAATAATTAGCGGCATTGACGGACATAGAAACCAGCAGGAGAGCTGCTACATAGAATAATCTCATCTACTTAGTTCCATTGAATGCAGCGAAAGCCGACATGGCGCCAATAACGAATATGCACAAGTAATAAAGTTGCTCCATATCGTCTCCCTGAAAGTAAAAGGGACGCCGAAGCGCCCCTAGTTGCAACGCCCGATGCTTTCCGAATTAACGGATCATGCCGAGCAGCTTGCGACCACCCATCGCGGCGACTTTGACCAGGGCGATAACGCCGCAGATCGCGAGAACACCGGCAACAACGTCGGTGACCGATACAGCACTGATAATTGCGTCCATTTGGAACTTCCTTACTTAATTGCGTTTAAGAGTGCGCGACCACACCAGCCAGCGAACCAGCAAGTAGCCACAATTACGAATCCGGCCATAAAGGCCGAAAGAACCATCGCCGGGTCGAGTTGCGACACGTCGAAGGGCTCAGGCACTGGAACTAACGTCCAAGTGCCGGAACACAGAGGGGCGCCATCACCGGCAACGGTCACGTTCCCCGTGCACTGGATAACGCCGCTAGCCATCAGCCGTTCACCTGGCGCTGGGGCTGAGTTGCAGCGACCACAGGACACAGCCGGAGGCGCAAGTTCAGGTCCTCAAAGCGCCCAACGTAGAACGAGCTCGGATCGATGTTGTAGCGTCCGGCCTGATAAGGCTGCGCATCATCGTCCAGGGCGAAGCGGATCGGTTGCGGGTACTTCTGCCCCGGAATCTGCACGTAGCCCTTTTGTTCGCGGATGCTGTAGGGCTTGCCGGTGCGCGCGGAAGTGCCCGATTTGACTGCGACTTCCGGTTTTTCGATTTCGATAATCAGGTCCATTTTCTCTCTCTCACTGAATGCCCGACCGGGCGACTAGAAGCCGAACGCATCGCCCACGAAAGGCGTGCCCCGGCGGTTGGTTTCTGCAAATCCGTAACGTTTGAAATTCGCGACCGTGTCCCAGTAGCGGACGCTTTCCCAGTCCGTGGCATGGAACTGGCGATCGATGTCTTGCAGCAGCGTGCTAGCTGTGGCCGCCCTCACCTGCTGACGCATCGCTAGCGAACGGCGCTCGGAGGCGCTAAGGGACATGCCCTGGTGGCTTACTTGGCGCATTGGTGCACCGCATCGGTAATGGCCTTTTGGATCGCGTCAGCGAAGTCCTGTAAGCCCCAGAGGACCAGCAGGGCCGCGACGACGAAACCGAGAACGAACGGAAACGCCCAGCACTGGACGAAGAACAGAACGGTGCGGAAGTAGAGTCGGCGCTTCATTGCAGGCCACCCCGCAGGCGTACCCAGCGAACAGGCGTGTACCAGAGGATTCCGTCGTCGGTACGATCACCCCACATCTGAAAGCTCTGGTCAGCGAAGGCGCCGCTGCAATGAAAGGCAGGCATCCAACGGCCGTCGCTAGCGATCACGCACAACAGATAGCGCCTCATGCCGCCACCAACGACAGGTGACGCGGAGCGACCGGGTGCCGGTAGAACGAAGGCAGTTCGAGCACGTCGCTGACAACGATTTCCTCCTGCCGCTTGATCGTCACGACCGAGTGGCGAGTGATGTCGTAAGGCTGGGCGATGTTCAGGCCGATCCGGTTCAGGCGAGCGCGATATGCTTGCATCTGTGACTTCTTGAAGTCAGGGCAATAGGTGCTGGAGTGCATCCACTTCATCGCCTCATTGGCCGTGGCATTGGCTGCCTGTTTGCTGCCCACAATGCCGCGCGCCAGAAGGGTTTCCGCAATCGTCTGATAGTCCATCGCCATCACCTCTAACTTGTCATCTATGCCCAAAAACTTGCTGTGAATCGCTTGAAAATCGGCCTCATCAAAGAGGCCCCACCACTCCAATCCCTCGCGCTGGAGGTACTCAGATTTGAGTTCCTGTTCCATCCGAACGACGCCGTGAAGCTCGCAGTGATCGGCGACGCCGCGCAGGTAACGGAACTCCTCGGAGTCTTCGCCGAAATTGCGCTTGCACTTGGGGAACAGGAACTTCCGGATCGCGTTGGCCTTGCCGTATGCCTTGCTGTAGTGGTCACGGGCGAGCCAATCGCAGGTCCAGCCGTCTTCGAATAAATGGCCGTTTTTGTAGCCGAGGCGCTGAGTGCTCAGTGCGCGGATATAGGGCTTTTCGTTGCCCTTCCCTACCGTCCGATTCGTCGTCAGATCGATGCGACGGATGCGGGCGCCATTGCCCACCTTTGCGGCCTTGCTACCGTCCTCGGTCTGGCGATAGCCAAACTCAGTGCAGCGAGTGAAGCCGGGCAGTCGAGTGCCAGATTCATCCCCGTATTCGCGGAGAATGGCGTTGTAGACGGCGATGCAGTCGGCAACTGTCGAGAATCCATGAAGGTTGTCCAGACGATTAACAGCACTTGGATTGCCCTCCACTCGCAGCTTGTTTCCATCGACGCGGATGCGGATCGATGTCGAGAACGAGCCCTCATGCTTCCAGCTCGGAGCCGTGTCGCGCAGGGTCTGGCCGGTGCGTCGGTCGTAGTAGCAAATGCCGGTGTCGCCTACCTGCGGGAGCACGAAATCGAACACCTGCTCAACCGTGAGGTAGTCGTAAAACATCCTTGAACGTTGCTCCGTGGAAACCGGCATCATGAAACCCTGTCAATATCTGAATATCGGTACAGATGTGGCAGGATTATGGGCAGGCAGACACGCACAATGCAAGGAGATTTGTTCCGATATTTCGGAACTGGAAATATGACCAGTCATTACGCTGCTGATGCTATGAACGACATCAGTGAGATATCTATGACCCTTGCAGCAAACCTGAAGAAATTTCGGGCGGCACGCGGCTTAACGCAGCAGCACGTGTGGGAGGCGGCCGGGGTGAGTAAGTCGAGCTATACCGGCTATGAAGCCGGGCACGGAATGCCTGCCGCCGATAAGGCGTTTGCCATAGCGAGGGTGCTGGGGGTTACTGTCGACGAGCTACTAATGACCGAAGATGAGCTATCAGTATCTGACGACATGAAACCCATACTTAGGAGATTCGAGGCGCTACCAGCCGAGATACGAAATCAGGCACGAATAGCGCTGAAGGGAGTGTTATTTGGGTATGAGCAGGAAGCCATAAAGTGAGCGCATGGGCTTTAGTGATGATCCTGTCGACGCAGCCCTATTCACAGAGAGAGATTTTCAAATACGAGACGGAGCAGGAGTGCCGGGCCTCTATTGACCTCGTGATAGAGGCGTTCGGGAAGGCGATCGAATCAGCAATCTACGAGCCCAACGCCGAAGGGTTCCACTACGGACCAGCATTCAACTGCAAGGCAGTCGTGACACATGGAAGTCCGGGGTAAATTGGGGGTGTTACAGCACCCCCACCCCTGCGCCGCCGAAAACATGTAAAGCAGCTTTACAGGAAAAAAAGCATGGGGATGCAAGACAGGGACTGGTACAAGGCCGAGAAAAAGGCCGAGCGCGAAAGTCAGCGAAAAGGAAGCTGGAACACAGCGCCGAAGAAGGCGCGCCGCGCACGGCCAGTGGTGTTCATTCACTGGATACCAGGATTTTGGACAGGAGCCATTGCGGGCGCCCTAGTGGGCCTAACCATCGGGCTGCTGATACACACGTAACTAACGTGACCTGACCAGCCGAGCCGCTGACGGCGAAGGGAGACTGCAAGCGCAGTCGCGCAGAGACGGATGGAGCCACCAAAAGCGGGTGAATCGGGGCGCGGGTTGAGATGGTCGCCGCCGTCCAGGGCGAAGAACGCGAAAAGCCCCCAGGGTGCCGTAGGGCGCGCTGGGGGCTTTTTCGTTGACGAGGAACCGGCCGCTGCGCGGGTGTCGTCGCAATGGCCTCTGCGGGCTCACAGGAGGCCGTGCCGGCGACTGATATGCCGCAAGCGGCATGTCGGGGTCACAGATCGAGAATCGCACGGCTGGCGCTCTGGAGAGCCTGGAGGCGATCATCAAAAGCGGCTTCCTCGGCGTCGAGCTGATCAAGCCGGCGACGAAGCTGCCGGTTCTGCGCGACGAGATCGGCGTGCTGGGAAAGAATCCGCGAAACAGCATCGGCGGCGTGCTCGGTGCCGGCATACAGCTGGGCGTCTCGGACGAGAGCCGCGGGGAGTTCGAGAGTAATTCGAAGAGCGTCGCCCATAACGGCCCCTATGTTAACCGCCGCCCGGACTAGCTGCGATCATCCGGACGACGCTCAACATAAGGGCGGCATTATGGGAAATTATGGGTTCTGCTACTGGGGCAAATGGATCATGGCTTCTAGCCTCAGGTGCCAGGTTCAAACCTCTGTCGATGACGGTCCAATACCTCCGCCACCTTGATGCATTTGAAACAGGGTTTCCCGTTATAGGCTGCCGGCGCTGTTCACCATCCAATAGCACTTCAGCGACTCGCCGAGTCGCCAGACGTGATGACTGCATCAGCCTTGTCTCAACCGCAGCGGATCCACCAGGCCTGCGACGATCGCCATTCCAACCAGATCAGCAAGACGCTCCGCCTGCATGCGTTTCATCACGCGGGAACGATAAAGATCGACGGTCTTCACGCTGATGTTCAACTGCTCGGCGATTTCGCGGTTGGTGTAGCCCTTGACCAGAGGCAGCACCACATCGCGCTCCCGCGGCGTCAGCCTGGCCAGGCGCTCCTGGACGTCGTCCTGATCGCTGCTGCCCGAGGTTTGCCGCTCCGAGCGGCTCAGCGCCACTTGCACACTGTCGAGCAGAAGCTGCTCGTTGTACGGTTTTTCGATGAAATCCCGTGCGCCGGCCTTGAATGCGCGCACCACGATGGGCACGTCGGCGTGGCCGCTGACGAAGATGATGGGCAACTCCAGCCCCCGCGCTCGCATTTCTTCCTGGACGTTCAAGCCACCCGTGCCGGGCATGCGCACATCCAGCAGTACGCAGGCGTTGAGCGTTGCGTCGCAGGCGGCGAGGAAATCGCGGCCACTGGTGAACGGAATGGCACGCAGCCCGACGGACTCGAACAGCCAGACCGTCGAGTCGAGCATGCCCTGATCGTCGTCCACCACATACACCACTTGCGGGGCGGCAGTCGTCATTGAATCGCTCCTCTTGTTGTTATCGGCATCGCATGCGCCTCAGGGTAACGGCAGCCTGCAGCGCATCAGCAAGCCCCCATTCTGCGCGCGTTGCCCCTCCAGGGCGCCGCCAAAGCCCTCGATAATGCTGCGACTCATCGACAGCCCGAGCCCGAGTCCGTCCGGTTTGCTGGTGTAGAACGGGGTGAACACCCGCTCCAGTTCCGCATCGTCGAGCCCAGGCCCTTCGTCAAGAACGTCCACTTCCAGTCCGGAACCGGTCGCCAGTCGAGCCGACAGGACAATGCGTGACGCCTCTCCTGGCTGGGCCTCGCGGTTGGCGTCGATGGCATTGCGCAGAAGGTTGATCAGCACCTGCTCGAGCAATACGCGGTCGGCATACACCGGCGGCAGATTGTCCGGCAACCGCTCCTCGATCACCACCTGCCAGGCGTTCGCCTCCCAGGCGCACAGGCGAACGGCCTCGCGTGTCACTTCGCAAAGATCCAAGGCCTGCATGCGCCGCTGCCCCTTGCGCAGGAAGCCACGCAGTCGCTTGATGACCTCGGAGGCATGATTGGCGTGCTCGGTGATGCGCTCCAGTCCCTGCGAAACGCGCACGACTGCCTGCGGATTCTCCTCGATCGATTGCAGGTAGCGCTGGCTGGCGCTGGCGTAGTTGACCACGGCGGCCAAGGGCTGGTTTATCTCGTGGGAGATGCCGGAGGCGAGTTCGCCCAGGGTGACCAGCCGCGCCGTGTGTGCCAGCTCGTCCTGGTGGCGACGCTGCTGTGCCTCACGCAGTTCGCGCTCGGTCATGTCGCGAGCCACTAGCGAGTAATAGCGCTCTCCGCCCGCGGCCCGATGCGCCAGCAATACGAGAGAGACGGGTACTGACGCCCCTCCCAGCGGCGGAAGCAACCGCGAGTCGGCGCTCCACACACCCGCCCGCCCCGCTCTCTCGCGGCCCGTCTGCAAGCGGTTCAGGTCATCGGCGGCAAACAGCACCGAGAGCGCCGGCATGGGCTGCCCCTCCTCCAGCTTCAACAGCTTGCGGGCGGCGGGGTTGAGGTAGGTGATCCGCTCGTCTGCGTCGATGAACAGCACGGGATCCGTGTTGGCCTCCACGACCTCTGCCAGCCGCCGCTTGTTCTCCTCGGCCTGGACGCGTGCGGTGATATCCCGCGATACGCTGACCACCTCGACCACAGCGCCCGTATACGTCTCGCGGATAGCGCGGCTAGCTGTCTCGAACCAAAGGTAATGGCCATCGCTATGGCGTATGCGATACGTCATCGTGTGGTAGCCATCGGTCTCCAGCGCATCCTTCGCCCGCTGAATCAGCGCTGCAAGATCCTGCGCGTGGAACAGGCCTTGGGCGAGCTGGCCGCGGAGGGTTTCGGGCCAGTAGCCCAGCAACGTCCATGACGCGGGCGAAGCATCCAGAAAACGGCCATCCGGGGTGTGCCGGGAGATCAGGTCGGTGGTGTTCTCCGTGATCAGCCGGTACAGCCGACGTGCCTTCGTCGCCTCGCGTTCGGCGAGCACCTGTTCGGTGGCCTCCCGGCAGCGGGCCAGGACACGCGACGCCTGCGGATCGGGAATGAAGGTCCAAATCAGAATGCGCCCATCGTACTCGGCTTCCACATGCTCGATGGCGCGGCCCTGTTCGAGGCACGCGCGCACCAGCGAAGCGTGATTGACCGGCAGGAAGCGCACGACCGAGCCGGGAGGCTGATCTGCCAGCAGCGCCAGCAGCGCGGCATTCAACTCCAGGGGATCGCCGGCAGCGTCCAGCAGCAGGGTCGGCTGGGGGTCGTAACCGAGCAAGGGCGAGGCGCGCATCAGGTCGCCGGAGATCGCCAGCAGCGTCGAGAGCAACTCGTGCACCCAGCCGAGCCAATCCAGGCTGACGCCTTCCCGCACCTCCACCAGGAGCAGTCCGGGTCGACCGGGCTCCAGAGCAAGATCGAAGACCTGTCCGTGGCTGATCGCGGCCCTGCGCAGCCTCCCGGAAAACCAGCAATCCAGCCCGCGCACCTGCTCCAGGTTCAGGCGGCCATGGTCTTCCAGGCTGGCAAGAAGCGCCTGATCGCTGGCCAGCAAGGGATCGCCCTGCCCTGGTGGCAGATGCTGGCCGCTGCCTTCATGGCCATAGATGCCGACGCTCTCCAGCCAGCTCAGGTAATAGGCTTGTCGCACTTCGGGACAGCCGCGCAGGGCCCTACACACGGCGTCGGCGCGGGCGGAGAGCGGAACGCCTTCGCGCTGCAGGCGCAGCCATGTGTGCAGGCGGACCGGATTCTGGCTCATCGAAATTCCCATAAGAAAACGGCGACAGCATATCTCCATACGACCAACTTCCGCCGAGCGACCAAATGGATAATCCATTACATATAGTTAAAATACTATACGACGCAGGTAGTATTTCCATATCCAATGCGGGTTGTATATAAAATCACCGCATGATCTGCCGCCCGAACAAAAGCAGGCGAGCAGACACCTAGAGCTAACAATCAGCCACCGGATGCCCAGCATGTCGATCTTCGAACAGGGTCTTGCCCCTGCAGCCGTGAACCATATCGCCCTCTCGCCGCTCAGCTTCATCGAGCGCACCGCCAGCGTCTATCCGACCTACCCGGCCGTCATCCATGGATCGATCCGTCGTACATGGGCGGAAACCTATGCACGCTGCCGGCGTCTGGCCTCCGCGCTGGCCGGGCGCGGCATCGGCAAGGACGATACCGTGGCGGTGATGCTGCCCAATATCCCGCAGATGCTCGAGGTGCACTTCGGAGTGCCCATGATCGGTGCGGTGCTCAATCCCCTCAACGTGCGCCTGGATGCCGAAGCCATCGCCTTCATGCTGCAGCATGGGGAAGCCAAGGTGGTCATCGCCGACCGTGAGTTCTTCGATGTGATCCATTCGGCCATCGGCATGCTCGATCACCCGCCGCTGGTGATCGATGTCGATGATCCCGAGTACGGCGAAGGTCAGCCGGTGAGCAACCTGGACTACGAAGCCTTTCTTGCCGAGGGCGATCCCGAGTTCGCCTGGCAGTGGCCGGACGACGAATGGCAGGCGATCAGCCTCAACTACACCTCCGGCACCACCGGCAATCCCAAGGGTGTGGTCTACCACCATCGCGGCGCGTACCTGAATGCCTTGGGCAACCAGATGACCTGGGCGATGGGCAATCATCCGGTCTACCTGTGGACGTTGCCGATGTTCCATTGCAATGGCTGGTGCTACCCCTGGACCGTCACGGCCCTCGCCGGGGTACACGTGTTCCTGCGCCGGGTCGACCCGCAGAAGATCCTTACCCTGATCCGCGACGAGCAGGTCACGCACATGTGCGGTGCGCCCATCGTGCTGAATGCCCTGGTCAACATGCCGGCCGAAGCCAAGGCCGCCATCGATCACCCCGTCGAGGCGATGGTCGCCGGCGCCGCGCCGCCGGCGAAAGTGATAGGTGCCGTCGAAGAGATGGGCATCCGCGTCACCCACGTCTACGGGCTGACCGAGGTCTACGGCCCGGTGACCCTGTGCGCCTGGCACGCCGAGTGGGACGCGCTGCCGCTGGACCAGCGCGCGGAGATCAAGGCCCGCCAGGGCGTGCGCTACCCTACGCTCGAAGGCGTCATGGTCGGCGACCCGAAAACCCTCGAACCCACCCCGCGCGATGGGCAGACCATCGGCGAGGTCTTCATGCGCGGCAACACCGTGATGAAGGGCTACCTGAAGAACCCCAGCGCCACGGCGGAAGCCTTCGAGGGGGGCTGGTTCCACACCGGCGACCTTGCGGTATGCCACCCGGATGGCTACGTGGAGATCAAGGATCGCCTCAAGGACATCATCATCTCCGGGGGCGAAAACATCTCCACCATCGAGCTCGAAGGGGTCCTCTACCGTCACCCCGCCGTTCTGGAAGCCGCCGTGGTGGCGCGTCCGGACGAGAAATGGGGAGAGACGCCGTGTGCGTTCATCACCCTCAAGGCGGACCACCAGGCCGTTCGCGACAGCGACATCATCGGGTTCTGCCGGGATCACCTTGCCAGCTTCAAGGTGCCGCGCACGGTGGTGTTCATCAACCTGCCGAAGACGTCGACCGGGAAGATCCAGAAGTACCTCCTGCGCGACATGGCCAAGGCGCTGTAGCCGAAACACATCCTCCAGGCGACACAAGGCGACGGCCCTCGGCCCGTCGCCAAGGTGCCCTGCACCCCGAAAACGGGGGCCGGGCCTCGGCAACAACAAAAACAAGGAGCCACACCGATGACCCATGCTGAGTTGTCCCACGCGCAGCGCTGCGACCGCATCCGAGCCAACCCGAAGTTCCAGCGCCTGGTGCGCGGCCGCTCGCGCCTGGCGTGGTCGCTAAGCGCCGCCGTACTGGGCACCTACTACCTGTTCATGCTGGTCGTGGCTTTCCAGCCCGCGCTGTTGCACACGCCTCTGGGCGAAGGCCGTCAACTGACGGTGGGCATCCCGGTGGCAGCAGCGGTCATCGTCCTTTCCTGGCTTTGCACCGGCTGGTACGTGTACCGCGCCAACACGCGCTTCGACGCCCTTGGCGCCGATCTGCTGGCGGAGCTGAAATGATGCGCCTGCGCACGCTCGGCACCGCCTGCCTGGCCTTGGCCCCGCTTGGGGTTCTGGCCGCCCCTTTCGTGGCGGAGAAGCAGCCCGTCAACCTGCACGCCATCGCCATGTTCTTCGTCTTCGTGATGGGTACGCTGGCGATCACCTGGTGGGCCGCCCGGCAGACCAAATCCACCTCCGACTTCTACACCGCCGGCGGCGGCATCAGCGGTTTTCAGAATGGTCTGGCGATCGCCGGCGACTACATGTCGGCCGCCACGCTGCTGGGGTTGTCCAGCTTGGTCTTCGCCAAGGGTTACGACGGTTTCGTCTATACGGTGGCGTTCTTCGTCGGCTGGCCGATCATCACCTTCCTGATGGCGGAGCGCCTGCGCAACCTCGGGCGCTATACCTTCGCCGACATCGTGTCCTACCGCCTGGATCAGACGCAGATCCGCACATTCGCCGCGTTCGGTTCGCTGACCGTGGTGTGCTGCTATCTGGTCGTCCAGATGGTCGGCGCGGGCCAGTTGATCAAGCTGCTGTTCGGCCTCGACTACACCACGGCCGTGATGGTGGTAGGTGTCCTGATGCTGGTCTACGTGATCTTCGGCGGCATGATCGCCACCACCTGGGTACAGATCATCAAGGCCGTCCTGCTGCTCGCGGGCGGCACCACCCTCGCCCTGCTCGCCCTGGCCGAATTCGGCTTCAGTCTGGAGACCCTGGCGAGCCGCGCCGTCGCGAGCCATGCCATCGGCTGGAGCATCATGGGGCCGGGCTCGATGCTGGCGGACCCGATCAATGCGGCATCGCTGTCGCTTGGCCTGGTTTTCGGCATCGCCGGTCTGCCGCACATCCTGATGCGCTTCTTCACCGTGCCCAACGCGCGGGAAGCCCGCAAATCGGTGTTCTATGCCACCGGCTTCGTTGGCTTCTTCTTCCTGGTGGTCATGGTGCTGGGCTACAGCGCCATCGTCATCGTCGGTACCGACCCGCAGTTCTTCGTCGATGGCAACGTCAAAGGCGCGCTGATCGGCGGCGGCAACATGGTGGCGATGCACCTGGCCAAGGCGGTAGGCGGCAACCTGTTCCTCGGCTTCCTGTCGGCCGTCGCGTTCGCCACGATCCTGGCCGTGGTTTCCGGCCTGGCGCTGGCCGGCGCTTCGGCCATCTCCCATGACCTCTACGCCACGGTGCTGAAGAAAGGCACCGCCAGCCAGAAGGAGGAGATGCGCGTCACCCGCATCGCCACCGTCGGGCTGGGCCTCGTCGCCATTGGCCTGGGCATCCTTTTCGAGAAACAGAACGTCGCCTTCCTGGTGGGGCTGACGTTCGGCATCGCCGCCTCGACCAACTTCCCCGTGCTGATCATGGCCATGTACTGGCGGAACCTGACCACCCGCGGCGCCCTGGCCGGTGGTTTCGCAGGCCTCGCCACGGCGCTGGTACTGGTGATCCTGTCGCCCGCTGTCTGGGTTTCGGTGCTGGGCCACGCGCAAGCCATTTATCCCTACGACCACCCGGCTCTGTTCTCCATGCCGTTGGCCTTCCTGGTCATCTTGGTGGTCTCGCGCCTGGATCGAAGCGCACGCGCACAACGCGAGCGGGCGGCCTTCGACGACCAGTTCGTCAGGGCTCAAACCGGGCTGGGCGCCGCTGCCGCGTCCAGTCACTGAACTCAAGGTCTCCAGTCGACGGTGGCGCGGTCTGCCGTCGACCCTAAAGGCCGCTGCTCGCGGTGGCCTCTTTTTATTCTTACGCGCCGGCCCTGCACGGCGCCCCGAACGAGGTGATCGATGCCCGAATACAACGCTCCCCTGCGCGACCTGCGCTTCGTCCTCCATGAAGTGTTCGATGCGCCGGGCCTCTGGGCTCGCCTTCCGGCGCTGGCGGAAACCGTAGACGCCGCAACCGCCGATGCGATCCTGGAGGAAGCGGCCAAGGTCACGGGTGGGCTGATCGCCCCGCTCAACCGCAGCGGCGACGAGGAAGGAGCGCAGTGGGCAAACGGCGCGGTCAGCACGCCGCGGGGATTCAGGCAGGCGTACGCCACTTACATCGAAGGCGGCTGGGTAGGCCTGTCCGGCAACCCGCAGTACGGCGGAATGGGCATGCCCAAGATGCTCGCGGTGCAGTTCGAGGAAATGCTCTATTCCGCTGGCTCCAGTTTCGCCCTGTATTCCGCGCTGAGCTCCGGCGCCTGCCTGGCGATCGACGCCCACGCCAGCGAAACGCTGAAACGCACCTACCTCCCCCCGATGTACGAAGGCCGCTGGGCGGGGTCCATGTGCCTCACGGAGGCTCACGCCGGCACCGATCTGGGCATCATCCGCACCCGCGCCGAACCAAGGGCCGACGGCAGCTACGCGATCAGCGGAAGCAAGATATTCATCACCGGCGGCGAGCAGGACCTGACCGAGAACATCATCCACCTGGTGCTGGCCAAGCTGCCGGACGCGCCGGCCGGGCCAAAGGGGATTTCGCTGTTCCTGGTGCCCAAGATCAAGGTCGGCGCCGACGGTTCGCTGGGCGAGCGCAACGCGGTCAGCTGCGGTTCCATCGAGCACAAGATGGGCATCAAGGCGTCGGCCACCTGCGTGATGAATTTCGATGGCGCCGAGGGCTACCTGATCGGCGAGGAGAACAAGGGCCTCGCGGCGATGTTCACCATGATGAACTACGAGCGCCTGTCCATCGGCATCCAAGGCATTGGCTGTGCCGAGGCGTCCTACCAGAACGCCGTGGCCTACGCCCGCGAGCGCATCCAGAGCCGTGCCCCGGGCGGCCCGCAGGCCAGGGACAAGGCCGCCGACCCGATCATCGTGCACCCGGACGTGCGCCGCATGCTGCTGACCATGAAAGCCATGACCGAGGGTGGGCGCGCTTTCGCCAGCTACGTCGGCCAGCAGCTCGACTTGAGCAAGTTCAGCGAAGACCCCGCCGAGAAGCAGGCCGCCGAGAATCTGGTCGCCCTCCTCACCCCGATAGCCAAGGCGTTCTTCACCGACGCCGGTCTGGAGAGCACGGTGCACGGCCAGCAGGTGTTCGGCGGCCACGGCTACATCCGCGAATGGGGCCAGGAGCAGCTGGTGCGCGACGTTCGCATCGCACAGATCTACGAAGGCACCAACGGCATCCAGGCTCTGGACCTGCTCGGACGCAAGGTGGTGGCCAACGGTGGCGCCGCCCTGCGCCAGTTCACCGGCGAGATCCGTGCGTTCGCCGCGGCGGACGTGCCTCATCGTGAAGCGCTGCTCGACGCCGTGCAGCGTCTGGAGAGCACCACCGACTGGCTGCTGCAGCGGGCCAGCGAGAACCCCAACGAAGTCGGCGCCGCCTCCGTGGAGTTCCTGCATCTGTTTGGCTATGTCGCCTACGCCTGGCTCTGGTCGCGCATGGCTCGGGTGGCAGCGAGCAAGCACGCCGAGGACGAGGCGTTCTACGACGCCAAGCAGGCTACCGCGGACTTCTACTTCAGCCGCCTGCTGCCGCGCATCCTCGGCCTGGAGGCGAGCATCCGCGCCGGCAGCGATCCGTTGTTGGGCCTGGCGGCGGAGCAGTTCTGAACGCCGGTCCCTGATGATCGGGCAACACGCGGACCGCCTTCGGGGCCGCTTTTCTTTCGCGACTCCGTCCCTTCGGGCGGATCGCAACACGGGGGTTTCCATGCGTGATGTTGTGATCGTTGCCGCCACCCGCACGGCCATTGGCGCGTTCCAGGGGAGTCTGAGCACGGTTTCTGCCGTTGAACTCGGCGCCACGGTGGTCCGCCATCTGCTTTCGCAAACCGCCCTGGACGGTGCACTGGTCGACGAGGTGATCCTCGGCCACGTACTCAGCGCCGGTGCCGGGCAGAATACCGCGCGGCAGACCGCGCTCAGGGCCGGCCTGCCGCATACCGTGCCGGCGATGACCCTGAACAAGGTCTGCGGCTCTGGCCTGAAAGCGGTGCAACTTGGCTACCAGGCCATTGCCTGCGGCGATGCCGAGGTGATCATCGCCGGCGGCCAGGAGAACATGAGCCTGGCACCCTACGTCATCCCCCAGGTCCGGACCGGATTGCGCATGGGCCACAAGGCGGTCATCGACACGATGATCCAGGACGGGCTGTGGGATGCCTTCAACGACTATCACATGGGGATTACCGCCGAGAACCTGGCCGAGCAGTACGGCATCGGCCGCGATGAGCAGGACGCCTTCGCCGCGACCTCGCAGCAGCGCGCCAGCGCCGCCATCGAAGGCGGCCGCTTCGAGGCGGAAATCGTTCCGGTACGGGTGCCGCAGTCCAAAGGTGAGCCGATGCTGTTCGCCCGTGACGAGCAGGTGCGCACCGGCACGACGCTGGCCGGACTGGGCAAATTGTCGGCGGTGTTCAAGGCCGATGGCACGGTCACGGCGGGCAATGCCTCGGCCCTGAACGACGGCGCCGCCGCCGTGCTGTTGATGAGCGCGGAAAAGGCCGCGGCCCTGAACCTGCCGGTGATGGCGCGCATCGTCGCGGCCGCCGGCGCGGGTGTCGATCCGGCGATCATGGGCATCGGCCCGGTGTTCGCGATCTGCAAGGTGCTGGAGAAGGCCGACTGGCAGTTGGAGGACGTTGACCTCATAGAAGCCAACGAAGCCTTCGCCGCCCAGGCCCTCGCCGTCGGCCGCGAGCTGCACTGGGACAGCGCCAAGGTGAATGTCAACGGCGGCGCCATTGCGCTGGGCCATCCCATCGGCGCTTCCGGCTGCCGCATTCTCGTCACCCTACTGCACGAAATGCGGCGCCGGGACGTTCGCAAGGGGCTGGCCACGCTCTGTATCGGCGGCGGCCAGGGCATCGCCCTCGCCGTGCAGCGCGATTGATGAAAGGCTGCATCGACGGGCCGCCCGACGTCGCTGCAAATGTCCCCGCGAGGGCCAGGCCAGGTGTCAGCAGGGCGCCGTTTCCGGTGAAACCGCCCTGCCCGTTCGCCTCAGTGGGACGACGAAACGCCCAGCGCTTCGGGCGAAGCCGCCTTCTGCTTGGCGCCTG
The DNA here is from genome assembly GCF_002438225.1 of Pseudomonas sp. UBA6310. NCBI lineage: Bacteria > Pseudomonadati > Pseudomonadota > Gammaproteobacteria > Pseudomonadales > Pseudomonadaceae > Pseudomonas > Pseudomonas sp. UBA6310. The sequence continues at coordinate 72,056 of NZ_DJTK01000044.1, forward strand.
GCTCGGCGGCGCCCACCCCAACTTCCGGCAGGCAGCCACCGACGAACTCGACGCGCCGCACCGGGAAGGCGAACTCCACCTGCATGTCCCGGAGGCCCTGCAGCAGCGCCAGGTTTATCTCCTGCTGGATGTCCATGTACTGGTTGTAGTCGGAAGACTGCACGATGTAGACGACCTCGAAGGTCAGCTTGCTCTCCTCGAACGCGAGGAAATGCGCCCGGTCGAAACGTGCTTTTTCCAGTCCGTCGATGATGCGTTTCACCAGCGCACTCACTTCCCGGACTTTTTCCGCCGGCGTGGCGTAGCTGATACCGAAACTAAATACGATGCGACGGGTGTCCATGCGCTTGTAGTTGTGAAGCGTCTGCCGGAGCAGATCGGCGTTGGCGCAGACGACCTGCTCGCCGCTCAGGCTGCGGATGCGCGTGGTCTTCAGGCCGATATGCTCGATGGAGCCGGCGACGTCGCCGAAGACGACGAAATCGCCGATCTCGAAGGGTTTGTCGATGCCGATGGAGAGCGATGCGAAAAGGTCGCCCAGCATCGTCTGTACGGCCAGGGCGATGGCGATGCCGCCGACCCCGAGGCTGGCGACCAGCGCGGTGATATCGACGCCGAGGTTGGCCAGGATCGACAGCAACATGACCGACCAGACCACCACCAGGATCATGATCGAGAGGATGGTCATGGTCACCGGGTTGTGCCGGCCTACGCGGTCGCTGACCAGATCGCGCGACCAGAGCCGCACGCCGACGTCCACCCACAGTGCGGTTTGCAGCGCCAGCACCACGAACCAGCTATGCGAGAGCGCCGACTGCCAGTTGCTCGGCAGCTCTATGAGTTTGAGTGCAAGGAGAAAGGAGAACGCGAAAAGCAGGAATCGGCTGGTTCGGGCGGCGATTTGCCAGCCAAAGCGGTAGATGGGTTTTCCCTGGGTTTCCGCCAGGCCCCGCAGGCGCTTCTCGATGACCCCGAAGAGCGTACGCAAGACCAGATAGCAGATCAGCGTTCCCGCCGTCACGATGCCGACGCTGATCCACAGCGCCGTGTTCAGCCACATGCTCAAATCGAACATCTTTCCTCCCGTTCTTCAGCCCTGGCCAGCGATCGGGCGGCGCGCCTGGGCAAATGGAAAAGTCCGCCTGGGCGGACAGTTGCGTCATTCAAAGGTGATGTGCAGCGGCGTCGGTCCGGCGCCAGTAGCGCCATGGCCCTCGCCGGGCGTATCAGGGTGCGCCGCGTTCGGCGGTATCAGACGGTCATCGGCCTGCTTGGGGAGCGCTTCGGTGCGGCGGTAAGGGGAGATTCGCTCGTGCCGACAGCGCCATGCGGCCGATGAGGGAACTCGGGGTATGCGTACTGGACGGTGGCGCTCTGCGTGCGATAGGTGTCGTCGCCGGGCATGTAGGTCTCCGTTGTTTGAAACGTCTCGGGCCTCGGGCCCGTCATGAAGGGAGTCCCCTATTGGAGTCGAAGTTCCGCTGAATTCCCGAGAGGTCGTTGCCCCCGTCGCGCGCCGGGAACCTCATGCAGGAGGCTGCGAGAATCTACGCTGGAACTTGGCCAGCCACGAAAGGGCATTGGGCGCGCCGGCATTCTTCCCTTGAACGTTCGAAGTGATAACGAAGTTTGGATATCCCTAACACGGCTTATCTTACTTGGCGCATCGGATGGATATCGTTCCTGTTTAATGTCGTATACACGAGTTTCAATTGCTCACTGTCCTGCACTATAAGCGCGACGCCTGTTCCAGGCGCCGCCTACCCGTTTCAGGGCATTCAGGGCCCTGAAACTCGGGCCCTTGGAGTAGTTGAGAACGTTCGAAAAAGTTCAAAGAGCAAGGCGTGTTTGCCGCGAAAGAAAAAAGAACGCTGCGCTGCATCAAGGGGCTGGTCATTAATTGACGGGCAAAGCCAGATGACGCCAGAACCTCTGATCCACGGCCCGATCACATATAGACCACACCGGTAAATCATTCCGTCGTTCATGCCGCCACGAGCGTCGCTAGGACCGCAGGTCATCGGCGGTTTGAAAATCTCCCGTGACGACCTTTAGCGCTGGGCTAGCCTGTTGAATAGATGTGCCGCCGCAGGTGGCCACAGGAGAAACAATGTTCAGCCAGGAACCGGTAATACTCATCGTCGACGATGCGGCCAGCGGCGTTCGGGTGCTCAGCGAAACGGTTCGTGGATTAGGCCAGGTCTACTTTGCAACCGACGGCCCGGGCGCGCTCAACACGGCGCGCCAGTGCCGTCCGGATCTGGTGCTGCTGGATATCGAGATGCCGGATATGGATGGCTACGAGGTCTGCGCGGCGCTGAAGTCCGACCCGGAAATCTGCGATGCCTCGGTCATCTTCGTCACCTCCCATGCCCAGGTCGAGAACGAGCTGCGCGCGCTGCGCTGCGGCGGGGTCGATTTCCTCCACAAGCCGCTCAACGTACTGGTCGCCAGGGCCCGTATCAGGGCGCACCTGACGCTGCGCAACGAAGCCAAGCGCCTGGCCAACCACGACGCGCTGACCAACCTTCCCAACCGCCTGCTGCTTCAGGACCGTGCCAATCAGGCCCTGCGCCAGGCCATCGGCACCAAGGGCCGCGTGGGCATGCTGTTGCTCGACCTGGACAACTTCAAATCGATCAACGATTCGGTGAGCCATGCAGTGGGCGATGCGGTGCTGCTGGAGGTTGGTCGTCGGCTGGTCAAGGCGGGCCGGGTGATGGATACCATCAGCCGTAACGGCGGCGACGAGTTCATCATCCTGATGCCGGACATCCGCAGCCTGGAAACCGTCGGCAGCTTCGCCGCGCGGCTGCTCAACGAGATGACCGTGCCCTTCGTGACTCCAAGCGGTCGCTACACCCTCACCGCCAGCATCGGCATCAGCCTGTTTCCCGACGACAGCGATGACATGGACTCCCTCTATCGCCACGCCGAGGCCGCCATGTACCAGGCCAAGCGCGACGGGCGTAACCGCTACGGGTTCTTCTCGTCACGCATAGAGGACAGCATTCGCGCGCGTTACCGGCTCGATCAGCACATGCGCAGCGCGCTCGAGCAAGGCGTCTTCGAGGTGTTCTACCAGGCGAAAGTGAACGTGCAGCAACGCTGCATCGTCGGTGTGGAAGCCCTGATCCGCTGGCGCGACGCCGACGGGAAAGGCGTGCCGCCGTCGGACTTCATCCCCCTCGCCGAGGAAACCGGACTGATCATCCCGATCGGCCGATACGTGCTTCTGCAAGCCTGCAAGGACGCGCGCATCTGGCGCGAACGAGGCCATGAGATCTGCGTCAGCGTGAACATCTCGGCGGTCCAGTTCAAGGAAGACGACTTCCTCGAAACGGTGAAGAACGTGCTGGAAATCACCGGTGCCGAGGCGCGAATGCTCGAACTCGAGATCACCGAGGGCGTGCTCGCCCGCGATGTCGACAAGTCCCGGAAGACCCTGGCCGCACTCAAGGAACTGGGCATTCGCGTCTCCATCGACGACTTCGGGATCGGCTATTCCAGCCTCGCCTATCTCAAGCGCTTTCCCATCGACGTGCTGAAGATCGACCGCAGCTTCGTTCAGGACATGCTCACCGAAAACCTCGACTCGGCAATCATCGACGCCATCATCAAGCTGGGACAGGTGCTGAACCTGGAGCTGGTCGCCGAAGGCGTCGAGCTGCCCGAGCAGGCGGCGGCATTGCGCGACAAGGGCTGCCTGGTGATGCAGGGCTATCTCTACTCGCGCCCTGCCCCCTTCGCGCAGATGAGCGAAATGCTGGAGAACGGGCCGGATATCGGCGAGCTGTAGCGGCGGGTGGCGTCCATTGAGCTTATCCAGGAAGGGTGACGTGATCGACAAGAGCAAGTTCTTCCTGTTCTACCGCAGCGCGGCCGTGACCCTCATCGTGTGTTTGCTGGTGACCGCGGCGGCCGCCTGGTGGACCGCGAAGCGCAACGACCGGCAGGCGAACCGCGCGGTCGCCGTCGAGGGCGATGAATGGAGCTCCGCGGTGCTGGAGCGTATCCGCCTGTATCAGTACGGCTTGCGGGGCGTGCGCGGGGCGGTGCTCACCGCCGGCGAGAACGGCATGACCCGGACGCTGTTTCGCAACTACAGCCTCACCCGCGATCTCCCCTATGAATTTCCCGGCGCACGGGGCTTCGGCTTCGTCCGCCGGGTCAGCGAGCTCGACGAGCCCGCCTTTCTGGCGCGAGCCCGGGCCGACGGCCCGGCGGACTTCTCGATCCACTCGTTCGCGCCCCACGCCGGCGAGCGCTTCGTCATCCAGTACATCGAACCAAGCGAACGCCAGGCCAATGTCGTCGGCCTAGATATCGCCTCCGAAAGCAATCGCCGTGAGGCGGCGCTCGACGCCATGCGCTCCGGCGAGGTACGCCTGACCGCGCCCATCACCCTCGCCCAGGAAACCGAAAAGCCGCTGCAGTCAGTGCTGATGCTGCTGCCGATCTACCGCAGCGGCGTCACCCCGGACAGCCAGGCCGAGCGCGAGGCGCAGGCCTTCGGCTGGAGCTTCGCCCCGCTGCTGATCGAGGACGTGTTGAAAGGGCTGGCCATTGAGAGCGAGGCGTTGCACCTGAGCCTGCGGGACGTCACGACTGGCAGCGACCGCGTGTCCTTCTACTCCAGTGCCAGCCACCCCAGCGCGGAGCCCGAGCTCTTCACCCAGCGCTTCGAGCATGACGTGTTCGGCCGGCGCTGGCAGTTCGAACTCAGCGCGCATCCGCGGTTCGTGGCGAATCTCAACCTGCCCTCGGTATCGCTGATCCTGCTGCTGGGTTCGCTGGCAAGCCTGATCCTCTCGGCGCTGACCGGTGCATTCAGCGTCAGCCGCCGGCAACAGCAGCGGATCGCCGATACTCAGGCGCAAATGGCGGCGATCGTCGAAAGCTCCGCCGACGGCATCATCGGCAAGAGCCTCGATGGCGTCGTGACCAGCTGGAACAAGGGCGCCGAGCAGTTGTTCGGCTATAGCGCGAAGGAGGCGCTGGGCAAGCGGCTGGCGGACCTGGTGGTCCCGCCCGAGCTGGAGCAGGAGGAAGCCAATATCCTGGCCCGAGTTCGCCAGGGCGAACACATTCCCCACTTCGATACCCGGCGTTCGCGTAGCGACGGCAGCCTCTTCGATGTATCGATCACCGTCTCGCCGATTCGCAACACCGACGGAACCGTGGTGGGCGCCTCCAAGACCGTGCGCGACATTTCCGAGCAGAAGGCCTTCGCCGCGCGCATCCTCGAACTCAATCTCGGCCTCGAGGACCAGGTGGCCCGGCGCACCGCTGAGCTGGAGCAGCTCAATGTGCTGCTGGAGAGCGTACTGAACGCCGCCACCGAAGTCTCGATCATCGCCACCGACCTGGACGGTATCATCCGCATCTTCAACCGTGGCGCCGAGCGGCTGCTCGGCTACTCCGCCGACGAGGTCGTCGGCAAGAGCACGCCGCTCCCCTTCCATGTGCCGGAGGAACTGCAAAAGCGTGCCGCCGAGCTGAGCGCCAGGCTGGGTGGCAAGGTCGAGGGCATGCAGACCTTCACCCGGATGCCCGATGCCGGTGGCGCGGAAATGCGCGAATGGACCTACGTGCGCAAGGACGGCTCGCATTTTCCGGTGACGCTGGTGGTTACCGCGATGCGTTCGCCCGGCGGAAAACCCAGCGGATACCTGGGCATCGCCCTCGACGTCACCCAGCGCAAGGCCGCGGAGCGCGACCGCGAGGTCAGCCTGGAGATGACCCGGGCGATCCTCAATACCGCGGTGAACCCGATCATCAGTATCGATGCCATGGGCACGGTGGTGTCGTTCAACCCCGCCGGCGAGCGCGTGTTCGGCTACAGCGAAGAGGAAATGCTCGGACGCAGCGTCCGGCGCCTGGTGCCGGAGTCGCAACGGGCCGCGGCCCAGGTCTTCCTGGAGCAGCTGGAACGCCAGGAACTGCCCGGTGCGATCAGGAACCGGGACATGTCCGGGTTGCGCAAGGACGGTTCGGAGTTCCCGCTGCAATTGTCGATCGGCTCGGTGCAGATGGCCGAACGCCGGCTGTTCGTCTGCATCATCAGCGACATCACCCAACTGCGGATGCAGCAGAACGAACTGATGGCTGCTCGCGACCAGTTGCTGCTCGCCGCCGAGGCGGCCGAACTGGGCATCTTCGCCTGGGATCTGCGGACCGACCGGCTGCAGTGGAACGAGCGGATGCTGCAGATCTACGGATTGCCCATCGAACTGCGCGATGGGCTCACCTACTCGCACTGGCGCGCGCGCGTGCACCCGGACGACCGGGATACGGCGGAAGCCGGTCTCAGGGCGCTGGTAGAGCGTGACGAGGCGTTCAGCGCCGTGTTCCGCGCGGTACTGCCCGATGGGCAGATCCGTTACGTCCAGGCCGCTGCCCGGGTCGAGCGCGCCGCGGACGGCAGCCCGATCCACATGACCGGCATCAGTCGCGACATCACCGCGCAGCGCGAGCTGGAGTCGAGCCTGCTCTATGCCAAGGACCTGGCGGACTCGGCGAACGCCGCCAAGTCCTCGTTCCTGGCGAACATGAGCCATGAGATCCGCACACCGATGAACGCGGTGCTGGGGATGCTGCAGCTGGTCCAGCGCACCGAACTGCGGCCGCGCCAGCTCGATTACGTGGTGAAGGCGGAAAGCGCTGCCCGCTCGCTGCTCGGCCTGCTCAACGACATTCTCGACTACTCCAAGATCGAGGCCGGCAGGATGACGCTCGAGCAAGCGCCGTTCGAGCTGGAAGCCTTTCTTCAGGACCTCGCCATCGTGCTGGCCGGCAACCTCGGCGAGAAGGACGTCGAGGTGCTGTACGACGTCGATCCGCAGCTGCCCGGCGTGCTGATCGGCGATGGCTTCAGGCTGCAGCAGATCCTCATCAACCTCGCCGGTAACGCGCTGAAATTCACCCTGCAGGGGCATGTCGTCGTCGCCATGCAGCTTCTTCAGCGTCACGACACGCTGGTGCTGGTGCGGATCTCGGTGTCCGACAGCGGGATCGGCATCAGCGACGAGCAGCAGCAGCGAATCTTCGAGGGATTCAGCCAGGCGGAGGCCTCCACCACGCGCCGTTTCGGCGGCACCGGGCTGGGGCTGGTGATCTGCAAGCGCCTGGTGAGCCTGATGGGCGGCGAGTTGCTGGTGCGCAGCGAACTTGGCGTGGGCAGTACCTTCTGGTTCGATGTGGCTCTGGAGGTGCAGAAGCCCAATACGCTGCGCGCCGATTGTGCGTTGACCGATCGCCCGCTGCGCCTGCTGGTCGCCGACGACAA